>CANROI010000063.1 GCA_947632165.1 uncultured Clostridia bacterium | reverse complement strand
CTTTTGTCCCTGCTGCTCTATGTTTTGTCCGTGGCGGACGTCTCCTTTGTGCTCGCGGGCTTTTCGCTCGGCGTGGGCGGAACGGTCTGGCTCATCGGATGCGTCGCCCTGTCGGAGCGCCTCCGTCTGTCGCGGAGGGAGCGCGCCGCCGCGGCTTCGGCGCTTGCGGTCCTCTTCACCGCCGCGGTCGTGCTCGAAAACGTCGTGTTTGCCGGCTGCACGGTCGAGGTCCCGGACGGCTCGGAGGGAAACGCCGCATTCGTGCGCTCGCCGCAGGCCTGCGTGCTCGTGATCGGCGGCGAGATCTCCCTCGGCCGGTGCGAAGAACTGCTGCTCCGCCAAAGTTATTCCTCGCTCACGGTCGTGGTGCTCACGGAGGACGAGGTCGCGGGCGCCAACACGGCGGCATTTCTCGGCGCGGATGAGATCCGCCTCAAAGACGAGGTGGAAACGGGGCTTTCCGTAACGCCCATCCTGTTCGGCGATACGTTCTCGGTGGGCGGGCTCTCCTTCCGCTATGAGAGCCGCGAAAAGCTCACGCTGCTTGCGGAGGGGCTCGTCGTGGAGTTCGATTTCGGCGGAAATCCCGCGCTCGGCGCCGATTTGTTTGTGGACGGCGTCAAAACGGGCTTGAAATATTTCCTCAATTCGGGTATAATATATGCGGGTTGACCGCCCGCAAAGGCAGGGGGCGTATGAAATTCGTACAGCTATCCAAAAATCTGGAACAGGGGCTGCAACCCGTCTATCTCATAGAGGGGGAGGAGAGCTATTTCCGCGACCACGCGGTCAAGAGCATCCGCGCGGCGTGCAATTTGGCGCAGCCCATGCTGAATGCGGCGCGCGTGGAGGGGGAGACGCTCAAAGGCGAGGCGCTCGCCTCCTTCCTCTCGTCGCTCTATGCGCTGCCCTTCCTCGACGAGCGGCGGTTCGTGGCTCTCTTCGACTATTATCCGACCGAGCGGGAATGGGAGAACAGCCTCAAGCGCTATGTCGAAAAGCCTTGCCCCACCACGGTGCTCGCGATCGTCAACGGCGGAAAGAAGGCGAACTGCGCCGACCTCAAAAAGAAGGCGGGGATCGTCTATGTGGACTGCGCCCGTTCGGACGAGGAGGCACTCTCCCGCTGGCTCTTCACGCTCATGCGGCGGGAGGGGCTCAACGCGGACGCGGACGCGGCGGAACTCATGGTGCGCTATTGCGCGCAGGACACCGCGCGCATGAAGATGGAGACGGAGAAGCTCAAACTGCTCCTCGGCGAGGGCGGGCGGGTCACCCGCGAAGTCGTGGAGGAACACATTGCGAAGGATGCGGAATATAAGATATACGAGCTCACACAGGCGGCGTCAAGGGGGAACTTCGGCGCCTTTTCCGAGATCCTCAACGACCTCATGAACAAGGGCTACGACGAGACCGCGGCGCTCGCGGCGCTCCTGTCCCATTTCAAAACGCTCACGGAGATCGCGAATCTCGGGGGCACGGACGTGGAGATCGGGAAGCTCCTCGGGATCAAGCCCTTCGCCGTGCAGAAGAACCGCGAGCTCATCCGCCGCCTCGGCAAGGCGCGGGTGGAGGAACACTATCTCGCGCTCTACCGGCTCTCGAGCGGCATGAAGAGCGGCCTGTATGCGAAAAAGAACGCCCTGTATGCCGCAATTGCAAAAATATTTTTCGGTTGAGGCAAAATAATCACGGGAAAAACGCCAAAAAACTTTGCTTTTTTCCGGCGTGAAAGTTATAATATCAGTAGGAAAAACAGACGGAAAAAACCGATTTCGGAAAAATTCGGCGCGAGGAGCAACCATGGAAATCTTGGAATCGATCAAGCGGGTATTTACGGAGGCGAATGTGCCCGCGTATGTCATGGAGGGGATCTTACTGTATTTCCTCGTCTATTTCGTATTCCGCATTCTCAAAGAGAACAACGCAAAGCGGCTCATCGTCGTTTACACCGTGCTCCTTCTCTTCGTGGGGGTTCTTTTCCTGTTCCTCGACGCGTTCAACGACGTCGGTTTCGTGCTCTTCATCCTGCTTTTGTCCATGTTCTTCCTGCTGCTGTTCTCCACGGAGATCAAGCGCACCATCTGGACGGGCAAGTGGGGGACGAACGCCTCGGCGGAGGCGACCGCGAAGTCGGTCGTCGCGGCGCGCGCGGAGGAGTATGTGCTCGCCATCGTGCGCGCGGTGCAGAATCTTTCCAAGAACAACACGGGCGCGCTCATCGTGCTCTCCAACGGGAACCTCCCCAAGGAGATCATCGACAGCGGCGTCGTTCTGGGCGCGCATATCTCCAACCAGCTCATCGAGGGCATCTTCGTCAACAAGGCACCCCTGCACGACGGCGCGATGATCATCTACGGGGATAAGATCCAGGCGGCGGGCTGCTTTTTGCCGCTCACGCAGAAGGATTTCCCCAAGGACTTCGGCACCCGCCACCGCGCGGGGATCGGGGTCACCGAGGTCGCGGACGTCTCCGCGGTCATCGTCTCCGAAGAGACGGGCATTGTCTCGGTCGTCAAACACGGCGAGATCACCCGCTACGCCGATTCGGAACTCCTGAAAAAATTCCTGCGCGAGTACTATTGGAAAGAATTCAAGATGGAGGGCAAGAAGTCATGAAATTCAAGGAAGTCTTAAAGAAGATCTTCACCGAAAATATTCCGATCAAGCTGCTTGCGCTGGTCGTCGCCTGTGCGCTCGTCATCCTGATCAATGCGTTGAGTATGTCCGTATGAGAAGCTGTATTGTCGTACCGCGGCTCTTTTTGCCGAAACAAAATTTCGAGAAATGGGCGGTCCCGCCGTGCTCAGAGGGCGCGCAGGACCCTTTCTTTTGGGATCGCATTGCGCGCGGGGCGGAGGTCTCCGCGCTCTCCTGCATCCTGCCCGACGCACGCCTCGGCGAGGAGAACGAGGCGCGTTTTTCCGCCCTCCGCGACGCGCATTACGGCGCGCTCGAGACGGGCGCCGTCGAGCGGCTGTACCGCGGCGGCGTCCTCGTGGAACGGCATACGCCCGCGGGGATCCGCGCGGGCATTCTGCTCGCGGTGGATCTGGAAGAATTTTCCGGGACCGCCGAGAAAGACGCGGCGATCCGCGCCTCCGAGGAGACGGACCCCGCGCTCGTCAAGGCCCGCGCGGAGGCGCGCGGGCAGTCTCTGCTCGAATTTCCGCACACCGTGCTCTTCTACCGCGACAAGAAGGATAAGATCCTGCGCTCGATGGAGAGCGACCTCGAAGAGCTCTACGATTTCAGCCTCATGGAAGGGGGCGGGCGGATCACGGGGCGGTTCCTGCCCGAATACATCGCCGCCGACGTCGCTCACGATCTGATGGGGCGCGCCGATCCATGCTTCATCGTGGCCTCGGGCAATCATTCCCTGTGCGCGGCGAAGCGGCATTGGGAGAACGTGCGGTGCAGCCTTACTGCGCCCGCGCAGCGTTACCATCCCGCGCGCTTTGCGCTCGCGGAATTCGTCAACATCGAGAGCGAAGCGGTCTCCTTCGAGCCCATCCACCGCCGCGTGAGCGGGGTGGACGCCGAGGCGTTCGCCTCTTTCTTCGAAAAGAAACTCAAATGCAAGCGCAGCGGCGCCGTGCTCTATCCCGTGCTCTCTGCGGGCCCGGAGGGCTACCGCCGCGTGGAAGAGACGATCGGGGAGTACCTCGCCGCAAACGGCGGGAAGGTCGAGCGCCTTCCCGGGAAGATGGGCGAACTTCTGAAGGAGGGGAGCGCCGTCGTCGCGCTGCCGCCCGTCGGAAAGGAGGAACTGCTTGCGGCCGCCAAGGCGGGCAAGCGCTTCCCCGTAAGGACCTTCCGCCTCGCCTGCGAGCGGTATTGTCTCGAGGGCAGGGAGATCAGCTATGATTAAAGTGTGCAAGTTCGGCGGCACGTCGATGGCGGACGGCATGACGATGCGGCGGGTGAAGGAGATCGTCGAGGGGGATTCCTCCCGGCGGTATATCGTCGTCTCGGCGCCCGGCAAGCGGTTCGGCGCAGACGTCAAGATCACCGATCTGTTATTCGAAACGCACAAAACGCTCGCACAGACGGGCACCTGCGGCGAGCCCTTCCGCCGCGTCAAAGAGCGCTTCCGCGTGATCGCGCGCGAGCTCGAGATCGGCATCGACATCGAGGCGCTCCTGTCCGCGACGGAAGAGGAGATCGTGCGCGAAAATAACGTGGCGTTCACCGTCTCCCGCGGGGAATACCTCGCGGGGAAGATCATGGCGGCGCTGCTCGGGATCCCCTTTGTGGACGCGAAGGACGCCGTGCTCTTCGAAAAGGGCAAGGCGGCGGGCCTTAAGAGCTATGTGCGCATGGCGGAGTCCCTCCGCGGCCTTCCGCGGGCCGTCATTCCCGGCTTCTACGGGGCGGATGAAGAGGGGAAGGTGTCGGTGTTTTCCCGCGGGGGGAGCGACGTCTCGGGCGCCATCGTGGCGCGCGCCGTCGGCGCCGACCTCTATGAGAATTGGACGGACGTGAGCGGTTTTCTCGCCTGCGATCCGCGCATTGTGGATGATCCCGTGCGCATCCGCTCCCTCTCCTATAAGGAGCTGCGCGAGCTCTCCTACATGGGTGCGAACGTGCTCCACAGCGAATCCATCTTTCCCGTGCGGGAGGCGGATATCCCCATCCGGATCAAGAACACCTTCCGTCCCGACGACGAGGGCACCGACATTTTGCCCGCGAGCAAATACCGCTTCAGCGGGCGTGTGGTCACGGGGATCGCGGGCAAGAAGAACTTTGCGGTCATCTTCATCGAAAAGTCGCTCATGAATACCGAGATCGGCTTTGCGCGCAAGATTTTGACGGTGCTCGAGCGCCTCGGCGTCTCCTTCGAGCACATGCCCTCGGGCATCGACACGATGTCGCTCGTGATCGACGAGGCGGAGCTGAAAGACGGCGTGCGCGAACAGCTCGTCGAGGGGATCCGCGAGGCGGTCGCGCCGGACACGGTGCGCCTCTTCGAAAACGTCGCCCTGATCGCGGTCGTCGGGCACGGCATGAGCCGTAGCGTGGGTACTTCGGCGCGCCTGTTCGAGGCGATCGCGCGCGTCGGCGTGAACGTCCGCATGATCGACCAGGGCTCTTCGGAGCTCAACATCATCGTCGGCGTGGACAACGAGAACTACGAGCGCACGGTGAAGGCCGTCTACGAAGAATTTTTCAAAAGAGAATAGCGCGGGCGGCTCCCCGAAAGAGGAGCCGTTTTGTTTTTTCGGAACTCCCGAAAAGCGCCTTGCCTCTTCCAAGCGGAGGCGGGCGCGTTTTGTTTTTCGGAATGCTGAACACTTCGCGGCGGGGTTTGTGTAAAGCGTGACGGAAAAGCGGCCATTCTTGCGACTTGCCTTGTTTTTGCTCACAGATTATGATAAAATGCAAACACAATTCAAGGAGGATCTGATAATGAGGAACAAGAGAATTTTAACCGTTCTTTCCGTGCTTTGCGCGATGCTGTTCTGCTTCGGGCTTACCGCCTGCGGCCATGAACACACCTTCGCAAACGAATGGACGAGCGACGAACAGCAGCATTGGCATGCCGCCACCTGCGATCACAAGGAAGAGAAGAAGGACGCGGCAGCCCACACCTTCAAAGACGGCAAGTGCACCGTCTGCGGCAAGGACGATCCCAACTATACGCCGCCCGCGGAGCACGTCCACACCTTCGACGAAAAGAAGTGGGCGAGCGACGAAAAGCAGCATTGGCATCCCGCGACCTGCACCCACAGCGACCAGAAGAAGGACGCCGCCGATCACACCTTCAAAGACGGCAAGTGCACCGTCTGCGGCAAGGATGATCCCAACTATGTCCCTCCCGTCACCACCGATCAGCTCGAGTATAAGAGCTTCAAGATCGCGGTCGGCAGCTTCGAATGGGGTCCTTCCTACAACAAGGTCATATTCGAGTTCGACGGCAACGTCTCCGGCTTCGACAAGGACACCTTCTCGGTCGCGCTGGAACTCACGGGCTGGACGGGCACGACCAAGACCCCCCGCACCGTGCTCGACGTCTATGCGAGCGACGAGCTCGGCAACAAGGCAACGGCGGAATCCAAGTACCTCACGATCGAATTTGCGGCAAAGAACGGCGAAGCGAGCCCCTTCAGCTATGATTTCCGTTCGGCCAAAAACAGCTGGGTCGAGACCGTTCCCCCCGTATTCGTACAGGTGAAGGAAGGCAAGAGCTTCAGCCACGGCAACACGACCGTCACCGCGGGGAAAGAGCTCGAGATCTCTCCCAAGCCCACCGACCGCATCGTTCCCCAGACGGCTTCCTGGAAGAAGGACACCGTGACCGAGGGCGACTACACGCTCACCCGCGCAAGCTGGGCACCCAAGGGCGCCGAATCGGATAAGGGCAAGAATCCGCTCGTCATCTGGCTGCACGGCGCAGGCGAGGGCGGCACGGATATCGACATCGCCCTCCTCGGCAATGAAGTGACGGGGCTCACGACCGAGAACTCCGTCAACATCCAGCATTACTTCGCAAAGGACGGGCTTGCGGGCGCCTATGTGCTTGCGGTCCAGACCCCCACGATGTGGATGGACGACGGCACGGGCCAATACAATAACGGTTCGGGCACGGGCAAGCAGGAATCCTGCTACACCGCGGCGCTCTGGAAGGCGATTACTTCCTATGTCGAAAGCAATTCGGATATCGATACGAGCCGCATCTATCTCGGCGGCTGCTCCAACGGCGGCTACATGACGATGAACATGATGTTCGAGCACGGCGATTACTTCGCGGCGTTCTATCCCATCTGCGAGGCGTATGTCGATTCCCGCATTTCCGATCAGATGATCGCAAGCGTCAAGAACTACAACATCTGGTTCCTGCTCTCCGCAGACGACACCACCGTCCAGCCCGCTCAATGCGAGTTCCCGACCTTCATGCGCCTGCTCAAGAGCGAGGCCGCGAATACCCATATGACCCTCACCAAGAACGTGAGAGGCATCGATGATCCCACGGCTTCCTACATGGGGCACTGGTCCTGGATCTATGCCTTCAACGATCAGGTCACGACGGAATTCCCGAACAGCAAGCTCACCGAGCAATCCCAGCTCGTTCCCGAGAACTGCATCAAAGAGACGAACATGTGGGAGTGGATCGCTTCGCAGAAGAAGGGCGAGAACCACGCACCCACGACGCCCGATCCCGATCTGCCCACGACGCCCGATCCCGGCCCCGGCCCCGGCGGCGAAACCGCAAAGGGAACAGTCTTTGAATTCGAAAATGCGGTCCTGAAGGACGGCTCGACGAACCCCATCGACGTGGAAACGGGCAATGAATGGAACAGCGAAGACATCGTGACCTGCATCGGCTACTTCAATAACGGCGCCTCCGCAACCTTCACGATCACCTCGGACAAAGAATGCGACGCAACGCTGTATCTTCGTGCCGCTTCCTCGATCGGAGAGTTCGGTTCCTCGAGCATGCCCGCGCTCGATCTCTCGACGGGGGAATATCTGAACATGACCGTCAATGGGACGAGCGTCAAGATCGACGGAACGCTTCCCGGACTCGACAATCTGCAGTTCTTCGATTGGTTCGGCCCCGCATATAAGCACTTCTCGGTGGTAAGCATCAAGATCCATCTCAAGGCGGGCGAGAACGTGATCGTATTCCAAGGCAACGCGGCAGGCGGCGCCAACCTCGATAAGATCACGATCGACGCAGATGCGACCCTCACCTGGACGCCCACCGATAATTCTTCGCGCGCCCAGCA
>CANROI010000062.1 GCA_947632165.1 uncultured Clostridia bacterium | reverse complement strand
TTTTTTGTTTGATATTCAGCGCAAGAGGAGCAGTTTCTTCTTTGCGCGCGTGATCGCCGTATACAGCCACTCCTTGCCGTCGGCAAAGAGCGCGGATTCGTCGAATACGATCACGAAGTCGTATTCGGAGCCCTGTGCCTTGTGGCAGGTGATCGCATAGGCAAATTCGAAGCGGTTGATCATCTCTTCCCGCTTGACCTTCAGCCGGCGGAGCACCTCGTAATTGTTCTCATGCACATATGTGCCGTTTTCGAGCAGGCACGCCTTTTCGCCATAGGTATGAAAATACCTGCCCTCGGTGAAGATCCCCGCGTCGAAGGGCAGATCGAAGGTCTTTTTTGGCAGGAAATCGGGCTGAAAATCGAGCTTTCCGAGCCCATCTTCCTCTTCGCTCACGCGGTAGCATCTGCCCATGATGCCGTTCACGAGGTGGAAATCCCCGCGATCATCCAGAGGCTTGCCCCAATTATTGAGCGTGCAGAGGATCTTTTCGCCGTCTATGGGGAGCTTCGCCTCGGGCGAGATCCCCAAATAGCGCCGCATTTCGGCGTTGATCCTCTCCCGCGTGCGGTTCGTCCCCACGATGATCTGATCCGCCCGCAGAAAGAGCCGCCGCCGCTCCTCCGCAGTCAGTTCCCGTTGCGGCATGACCGCGACCCCGCTCCCGTATTCGCCGCAGGCGATGTATTCGCCCGCGCGCGCCATCTCCGCAAGGCGGAGAATGGGGTTGTGCTCCGCCTGCCGCACGATCTTTTCGAGGGTGAAACAGGGCATCGAGAGCAGCGTGTTGCTCCCGCCGACGGGCGGAAGCTGCGCGGGATCGCCGCAGAACAGGCACTTCACCCCGAAGGAGAGCAGATCGCGCAACACTTCGTCGGACACCATGCTCGTCTCGTCCACGACGATGAGGCGGATGTTGCCGTCGATCTTTTCCCGCTTCACGAAGCGGAGGAACTGCTCGGAGATCACCTCGCCGTTCTCGTCTACCTCGATATCCTCTTCACGGGTATAGATGAGGCTGTGGAGGGTGGAGGCGGGCGTGCCGCTTAAAATGAGCACGGAGGCCGCCTTCCCCGTGGGCGTGACGAACGCCGCGCTCTCGCCGGGGACCAGCCCCAAACGGCGCACCGCATAGTCGATGAGGTAGGTCTTGCCCGTCCCCGCATAGCCGCAGAGCACAAAGATCTGCGTGCCGAGATGGAAGAACCATTCCTCGATCAGCGCATATGCCTCCGCCTGATCGGGCGTGAGCGTGCTCTGCTGTTGAACTGCCGACGTGTCCATAGGTCCATTATAGCACGTTTTTCGGCATTTGACAAACGTTTGTTTCAGATTTTAAGCGATATTTTTCAAATTAAGGGGAAGGGAGTTGACCCCGCGACGGTTTTGGACGGCGCGCCTGTTCTGCGTCAACTCCCTTCGCCTTAAATCAATCGGTCATGGAAAATTCCGCATAGAAGGGCTTGCCGCCGAAGAGCAGCCCGATCTGCACCGCGCCGTGCTCATAGGGAAAGACGAACGTCCGCTCGCGGCCTCCCCGCACGGCGGACAGAGTGATCGTTTCCTCTTCCTCGCTGAGTTTGTAGTCCCCCGCAAAACTCCCCTCGCCGCCGAACGTATCCCGCCAGCAGAGCTCGAATGTTCCGTTGCCGTCGAGCCCGAGCCTGAGCGATTCGAACATGGGGAGAAGGTCCTCGTCCCCGAGCCGCAGCGTTTTGCATTGATATTCGCCCGTATAGGGGCGGGAGAGCTCCTTGAGCGTCGTCATTTCGTTCACGTCGCACCCGCAAAGCAGCAGTGCGCAACAGGTCAAAAGCAGGCAGATCGATCTCTTCATGCCCACAGTATGCCCCCCGGGGCGCGCTTTTATGTCCGCAGGGGAGGGCGAAAAGGCGGGGCGCGGCGCCGGGAAACTTCCCGGCGCCGCGCCCCATGCGTTCACCAACTCCGGGCATTACAGGCCGTAATAACCGGACGCAGCGGCAATCTTGACGAGCGATTCGAACTCCGCCTTGTAGGGGTCGGCGGCGAGATAGTCCTTCAGCGCCCCGAGGCGAGAGAGGACGTGCGCAAGGGCGGCGTCTCCCCTGTAGGCCGACCTTCTGAGCACGAGCCCGAACTCCTCGACGCAGGCGATGAAGCGGGTGTCGTCGTTTTCGGAGAGCGACGGGCTCACTTCCGCGGAGACCTCGCGTGCCTCCCCGTCCGCGGATATGAAGCGGACCGTGACATCGGCGACCTCCTCCGCGCCCTCCCGAAGCTCCGCTTCATAGAGCGCGACGACGGTGAGATTGCTCCCGATCTCGCCCGCGTCCTTTTCGCTGTCGTCGAAGTCCTGCTCCGACATGACCTTCATATCATATCCTAAGAGACGGTAGCGGATGACGGCGCTTGGATTGAACGTCACGCCCGCCTTGCAGTCCCTTGCGACCGTGACGAGCATCCCCCCGAGCTCCTCCCCGAGCGCTTTTTCCGCCTCCATACGGGTATCGACATAGGCATAATTGCCGTTCCCCCGCAGCGCGAGCGTCTGCATGACGTCGTCGCGCATGTTCCCCATGCCGACGCCGATCACCGAGAGGTAAACGCCGCGCGCCGCTTCGCGGGAAACCAATTCCCCGAGGCTCTGCGGGTCGCCCATCCCGACGTTGAAATCCCCGTCCGTCATCAGAATGACGCGGTTGTTCCCCTCTTCGGAGAAGTAGGCCGCGGCGCACTCATAGGCGAGACGGATGCCCGCCTCCCCGTTGGTGGTCCCCTCCGCCGCCAGCCGGTCGACGGCCTTCAGGATCTTCCGCTTGCCCTCTTCGTCCGCGAGCGTCGGCTCAAGCCGCACGCCCGTATTGCTCGCATAGGCGACGATGCTCACCGCATCCTGCTCGCCGAGCCCGCCGACGAGGGTCTCGAGCCCGTACTTCACGAGCCCGAGGCAGGTCGTATCTTCGCCCGCGACGGTGTTTTCCATCGAGCCGGAGACGTCGACCAGAAAGACATAGTTGTTGCGCGCCGCCTCGAGCCTCCGCTCCTCGGTGCGCAGCCCCACGGTGATGAGCCGATGGGAGCTCTGCCATGGGCATTCGCCGAGATAGGCCGTTGCGCGGACGCCCTCGCCCGCGGCGGGCGCGGGGAATCCGTAGGAGAAGTAGTTGACGAGCTCCTCCGTGCGGACGGAGTCGTAGGCGATCTCCATGCCGCTTCTGAGTTGTGCGCGCACCTGCGCATAGCCGGCGGTGTTGCGGTCGAGGGAAAAATAGCTCGAAGGCTCTGCCGCCGCACTGCGGAAGTCCTGCTCGACGACGCTCTCATAGCGAAAATTTCCGCCCGAATGCCCGAAATGAAACGAAAAGCCCGCCTCCTCCTCCGCCAAGCCGCAGCCCGACAGCGCGAGCGCCGCAGCGCAGCCGACCGCAAGCAATACGCTTATTTTCCGCCTCATAAATATCCCTCCGCTCTTTTCTGCACTGTTACAACGACGGGGCGGGCGCTCTTATCCCGCATGTTCCGCCTTTTTTCTCTCCGCTTGAAAAATTTACTGCCCGGGGCCTCGTTCAGAGGATTCCGAGAATGAAGCCGAGCGCCTCTTCGCGCGCCGATTCGACGTCGACGAAGCAGTTGCCCCCCTCGCGCACGACATAGGCGCGGGAGACATATTCGCCGTTGATGTATAACGTCTCGAAGCGGCAATCCTCGCCGCGCTTCCCGAGCGTTTTGTAGGGTGCGAGCTCCTCCGCAAGATACTTCCCCTCCGTAAGATCGACCCGCACGACCGCCTTGAACCGCCCGAGGCCGTCCGAAATGCCGAGCCGTGCTTCGAGCAGAACGGGCTGCCCCTCCGTTGAATAGACCGTGTACTCGGCGGTGGCGTTCGAAGAGAGGGAGAAGGGCGCGAAGGTGCGCGCCTCGTCGGCAAAGCGCTCCTTCAGCTCGCTGTAGGCGACCGTCTCGGTGTCCGCGGAGGCGAGGGCATAGCGCATCACGGGCGCGGGCATGAGGGCAAATACAAAGACGAGGACGAGCGCAAGGCATGCGCAGGCAGAGGAGAGGCTCAGCGTGAGCGCTCTTCTCTTTGCGGCGCGGCGGCGGGCGCGTACGAGCTCCGCCTTTGCCTCTTTAAGGTCGATCCCGGGCGCCTCCGCTCCCGCAAAGTACTCCCTGAATCTCCGTTCGATTGCAGCGTCTTTTCCGTTCATCTTTCCCTTACGATTTCCTTGCCGGTCTACGGCCCTCTCTATTACAACGAATCCGCTCCCAAAGTTATCCCGCACAGGCGGCAAAACAGATCAGATTTCCCCCAAAAGTTTCTTGAGCTTCTCTTCCGCGGCGAGCAGGGCGCGCCCGGCGGCAGAGCGGCTCATGCCCGTCTCCGCGGCGACCTCCTGCACCGTGAAATCGAGGTAGTAGCGGTAATAGATCATCCGCCGCTCGCCGTCGTCCAACTTTTCGAGCGCCTCTTCGAGCAGGAGCGCCTCTTCCCGGCGGTCGGGCGAATACCGTTCGTCGGTGAGATGGAAGAAGGCGTCGAGGTCCTCCGTTGCCGTGCGCTTCCGCTTGCGCAGAAAGTCGAAAGCGGCGTTCCGGACGATCCGCATGACCCACGCATAGCCGTTCGTCCCCTCTTTGAAGGTGCGGACCCCGCGCGCGATCTTGAGGAAGCTCTCGGAGAGCACATCTTCCGCGTCGGAGGCGTTCCCGACGATCCCGCGCGCGAGCGCGAACATCCGCCGCCCGACCGTTGCGAGAATGCCGTCGAGCGCGTCCGCATTGCCGCGCTTCAGATCGCACAGCATTTCATTGAGTTGTCCGTGATCGAGCGGCGGCAAAACTCCCTCCTTAACGCAAAGTTTCTCCTCGGGTTTTCTCTTATTTTACCGTACTGCGCCGAAAATGTCAACTTTATGCCGCAACCGGAGCGTTTTCACGAAAAAATTTCGGCGCGCCGCGGACCGCGGCGCGCCGAATGGCAGCTCGTTTCTGCTTCGATTCAGAGATTTTTCACGAAAAATTGCCTCATCTGCTCCTCGGGCAAATACCCGAGGTTGTGGTCCTTCACCTGCCCGTCCGCAAAGATGTAGACGTCGGGGATGGAGAAAATGCCGAGGCTCGCGGCGAGATCGCCGTTTTGATCCACGTCCACCTTGACAAATTCGGCTTTTTCGCCGAATTCCTCGGAGAGCTTCTCGATCACGGGGCCGAGCATCCTGCACGGACCGCACCAGCTCGCCCAAAAGTCGCACACCACCGTCTTTCCGTCCGAGACGAGCGCGTCGAGCTCCCGTCCCGTAAGTTCTTTTACCATATGTTTCTCACTCCTTTCCGATGATATATTGCGCAAGATCTTCGAATTTCACGCGCTCGGAGGCGGAATCCGCCATGTTCTTGACCTGTGCCGCGCCCTCTTCGAGTTCGCTCTCGCCGATGACTGCCACAAAGCGCGCGCCGAGTTTATCCGCATACTTGAACTGCGCTTTCAGGGAACGATCCAGAAGATCGGTCTCGCAGGCGAGCCCCTCTTTGCGCAGCTCCTCGGCGAGCAGGAACGCCTTCACGCGGGAGGGCTCGTCCATACCCGCCAGATAGCAGTCGACGGGTTCGCGCTCCGGTACTTCCGCGTTCTCCGCTTCGAGCACCATCAGAAGCCGCTCGATCCCTGCCGCAAATCCGACCGCGGGGGTCGGCTTGGCGCCGAGCTGGCCCAAAAGGCCGTCGTATCTGCCGCCGCCGAGCACCGTTCCCTGCGCGCCCGCCGCGTCGGAAGTAAATTCGAACACCGTGCGGCTGTAATAATCGAGCCCCCGCACGATCGAAGGATCGACGGTATAGTCGACTCCCGCGCGCGCGAGCAGATCTTTGACCGCTTCGAAATGCGCCCTGCAGTCCTCGCACAAAAAGTCGAGCATCCGCGGCGCGCCCGCGGTGTACTTCTTGCAGCCCTCCTCCTTGCAGTCGAGCATCCGCATGGGGTTCTTCCCGAAACGGGACTTGCAATCCTCGCACATCTCGTCGAGATAGGGACGGAAATACTCCCTGAGCGCCTGCTGGTAGTTCGCGCGGCAGGCGGGGCAGCCGATCGAGTTGAGGTTGAGCTTCACCTTTTTCAGTCCCAAATTTTTGAGGAAGTGGTCGGCGAGCAGGATCGTCTCGGCATCCGCATAGGGGGAAGCCGAACCGTAGAGCTCCGCGCCGAATTGGTGAAATTCGCGGAGCCTCCCCGCCTGCGGACGCTCATAGCGGTAGGCGGAATAGAGATAGTATGCCTTGAAGGGCATCACGCCCCCCTGAAGGCCGTTCTCGATGAAGGCGCGCGCGACGCCCGCCGTGCCCTCCGGGCGGAGGGTGACCGATCTGCCGCCCTTGTCGAGGAAGGTGTACATCTCCTTCCCGACGACGTCCGTCGTCTCCCCCACACCGCGCTGAAAAAGCTCGGTGTGCTCGAACACGGGCGTACGGATCTCGGCAAATCCGAATCCCTCGGCCGTGCAGCGCGCGATATCCTCGACGAACTGCCATTTATGCACGTTTGCGGGGAGCACATCCTTCGTCCCCTTGGGAATGTTGATCATATATATTGTCTCCTTGTATGCTTACAGCCGTCCGAGCGCTTCGAGCGCCTCTTCATCGCCCGTTTCGGCGGCAAGCGTGTAGAATTGCCTTGCTTTCTGAATGTCTTTTGGGGTCCCGAGCCCGTATTCATAGCAGCGTCCGAGCGCACACTGCGCCCAGGGGTTGTCGAGCTCCGCGGCCCGCGAGTAGAGCGCAAAGGCGAGCGGCCCGTCTTGCTCCGTGCCCGTTCCCTCCTCGCAGCATTTGCCGAGGAAATAGAGCGCCATGGCGTCCCCCTGCGCGGCAGCCTTCTGCAGCCAGAAGATCGCCTTGTCGAAGTCCTGTTCTATAAAGCCGGAGCCCGCGGGGGTTTTCTCGCCGTGATAGTAGCGCATCCCGAGGTCGAACTGTGCGCGGAAATACCCCTTCTCTGCGGCCTCTTCGAGGAGGCGCTTCCCCTTTTCGAGGTGCGCAGCCGTCCCCTCGCCCTGCAAATAGCAGCGGCTCAGCGCATAAAGCGCGCCGGGATCCTGCGCGGCGGCCTTTTCGAACCAATTGAACGCGAGGCGGTAGTATTCCTGCGCCCCGTCCGAGAGCGGATTCCTGTCTCCGATGTTGTAAGGTGCGCGAAGGTACGGGCTGCCCGAGGGGAGCGCGCTCAGTTTGTGCATGAGTTCATCCCCCTGTGCCGAATAGGTGCACCCCGCAAGATACTGTGCGGCGGCGTCCCCCGCCTCTGCGCGCTTGAGGACCGCTTCAAATTCGGCTTTCGTCTTTGGCAGCCGCACCTCTTCGCGCGGCGCCTCGAGCGCAAATGCTTCTTTCGGCAATACAATCGGTGTCATATTTGTTGACTTGTCACCCTGAAAGGAACGGAGCGGAGCAGTCGCCTTATTTTTGTAATAAGGCGATACTTCGACTCCGGCTTACGCCTCCGCTCAGCATGACATAATCAGAACTTTGCTTCCCCAATTCCTGCGCGGAGCAGGGTTCGACGGTGGTGCCCGTCGAACGCCGCCTCGCTTCGTCGCCGCACGAACGCTATCCACGCTTTTCTTCGAAAAGCTCATATTGCGCTCGGCGGCTCCTCTTCCCGAAAAAATACTTCGTCTTTTTTCGGAAGGCCTTTGTTCGGCTGTCGCGCCGCCGTTCACAGCGCACTGCGCTGTTGAACAGAAATGGCGGCGCTCCACCCTGCGGCAGCGCAC
>CANROI010000061.1 GCA_947632165.1 uncultured Clostridia bacterium | reverse complement strand
TGAAATATACACCGACGGGACGTTCCTTCGTGGAATGGCACATCTTGAATCCCGCCGAGACGAGCCCCTTGAAGAGCGCTTCCTCGATCGTCTTGCCGATGCCGAGCACCTCGCCCGTCGACTTCATCTCGGGGCCGAGCTGGGAATTGACGTCGTTGAGCTTTTCGAAGCTGAAGACGGGCACCTTCACCGCCACATAGGGGGAATCGGGATAGAGCCCCGTGCCGTAGCCGAGCTTTCTGAGCTTTGCCCCCGTCATGATCCGGGTCGCGAGCTCCACCATCGGAACGCCCGTCACCTTCGAGATGTACGGAATGGTGCGCGAAGCGCGCGGGTTGACCTCGATCACATAGAGCTGATTCTGGTAGATGAGATATTGGATGTTGATGAGCCCCTTCGTTTTGAGTTCGAGGGCGAGCTGCGTGCTCACCTCCACGATGCGGCTCTTCATTGCGTCGGAGAGATGGTAGGGCGGATAGACCGCGATCGAATCGCCCGAATGCACGCCCGCGCGCTCCACATGCTGCATGATGCCCGGGATGAGGACGTCGACCCCGTCCGAGATGGCGTCGACCTCGAGCTCCGAACCCATGAGATATTTATCGCAGAGGACGGGATTTTCGATGTGCTGTGCGAGGATCACGTCCATGTAGCGGGAGATGTCGTTCTCGGTGAAGGCGATCGTCATGTTCTGCCCGCCGATGACATAGCTCGGGCGGAGCAGCACGGGATAGCCGAGCGTCTCCGCCGCCCGGATCGCCTCCTCTTTGGTCATGACGGTGAGCCCCTTGGGGCGGGCGATGCCGTAGCGTTCGAGCAGCTTGTCGAAGCGCTCGCGGTCCTCGGCGATGTCCACGCTGTCGGCGCTCGTGCCGAGGATGCGCACCCCCTTCGCGGCGAGATAGCCGCAGAGTTTGATCGCCGTCTGCCCGCCGAAGGTGACGACGACGCCGTACGGCTTCTCGCGGTCGATGACGTTCTGCACATCCTCGGGCGTGAGCGATTCGAAGTACAGCCTGTCCGCCGTATCGAAGTCGGTGGAGACGGTCTCAGGATTGTTGTTGATGATGATGACCTCGTAGCCGAGCTTCTTGAGCGTCCAGACGCAGTGCACCGAGGAGTAATCGAACTCGATGCCCTGCCCGATGCGGATGGGGCCCGAACCGATGACGATCACCCGCTTCTTGTGCGCGAGCTTGCTCTTTTCGACGAAGGGCTTCGCCTCGTCGTGGGCGGGGTCGTCGTAGGTCGAATAGAAATAGGGCGTCTGCGCCGAAAATTCGGCGGCGCAGGTATCGACCATCTTGAAACAGGCGCGGCGGCGGGCGGGCAGTTCCCTGCCGCTGATCCCCGCGAGCGCAGCGTCCGTGTAGCCGAGCTTCTTGCCCGTGATATAATCCTCTTTGGAGAGCTTCCTGCCCGCGGCCGACGCCTCGAACCGGACGAGGTTGAGCAGCTTATGGAGGAACCAGCGGTCGATCTTGGTGACGGAGAAGATCTCATCAGGCGTGATGCCCGCTTTGAGCGCGCGGAACACGACGAAGAGCCGCTCATCGGTGACTTTTTCGAGCTCCCGCAGCAGCTCCTCCCGCTCCATCTTTACGAATTTCGGCGCGTTGAGCGTGGAGAGCCCGATCTCGGCGCCGCGGACCGCCTTCATGATCGCCTGTTCGAAGGAGGAGCCGATCGCCATGACCTCCCCCGTCGCCTTCATGCGCGAGCCCAGCCCGCGCTTTGCATACAGAAATTTATCGAAGGGCCACTTGGGCAGTTTGACGACGACATAGTCGAGCGCGGGCTCGAAGCAGGCGTACGTCTTGCCCGTGACGTCGTTCTTGATCTCGTCGAGGGTGTAGCCGAGGGCGATCTTGGTCGACACTTTCGCGATGGGATAGCCCGTCGCCTTGGAGGCGAGCGCCGAAGAGCGCGAAACTCTCGGATTGACCTCGATGACCGCATATTCGAAGCTCGTCGGATGCAGGGCAAATTGGCAGTTGCAGCCGCCCTCGATGCCGAGCTCGCCGATGATCTTAAGGGACGCCGTGCGGAGCATCTGATACTCCTTGTCGGAGAGGGTCACCGCGGGCGCGATGACGATGGAATCCCCCGTGTGCACGCCGACGGGGTCGAAATTCTCCATCGAGCAGACGGTGAGCACATTCCCCTTTGCGTCGCGCAGCACCTCGAACTCGATCTCCTTCCAGCCGCCGATGTACTTTTCGATGAGTACCTGCGTGATGGGCGAGAGCATGAGCCCGTTGTGGGAGATGAGGCGGAGTTCCTCCTCGTCTTTCGCGACCCCGCCGCCCGCGCCGCCGAGCGTGAACGCGGGGCGCACGATCACGGGATAGCCGAGTTTTTCGGCGATCGCCACGCATTCGTCTACCGTATAGGCGATGTCGGAGGGCACGACGGGCTGGCCGATCTTCTGCATCGTCTCCTTGAAGAGCTCCCGGTCCTCCGCCCTGTCGATCGCGTCGAGCTTGGTGCCGATGAGTTTCACGCCCCATTCGTCGAGGAATCCGTCCTTGGCGAGTTTGCAGCCCATCGTGAGCCCCGTCTGTCCGCCGAGCGAGGCAAGCAGGGAATCGGGCCGCTCCTTGATGATGATGCGCTTCAGACTGTCCTCGGTGAGCGGCTCGAGATAGATCTCGTCGGCGAGCATCTTGTCCGTCATGATGGTGGCGGGATTGGAGTTACACAGCACGACGTTGACGCCCGCGTCTTTGAGGACGCGGCAGGCCTGCGCACCCGCGTAGTCGAACTCCGCGGCCTGCCCGATCACGATGGGTCCGGATCCGATCACGAGTACTTTTTTGATATCGCTTCTCTTAGGCATGGCGCGCCTCCTCTTTTGCGCTTCTCATCTTCTCTATAAACGTATCGAACAGAAAATTCGCGTCGAGCGGCCCGCCGCACGCCTCGGGGTGGAACTGCACCGTGAAAGCGTTGAGCTCGGGATAGTCTACCCCCTCGCAGGTGCCGTCATTGGCGTTGATGTAGGAGAGCGTTCCGCTCCCGAGCGAATCCGAGATGACCTCGTAGCCGTGGTTCTGGGAAGTGATGAACACCCGTCCCGTTTTCAGTTCCCTGACGGGCTGGTTGGACCCGCGGTGGCCGTATTTCATCTTGCGGGTCTGCCCGCCCATCGCGAGCGCGAAGAGCTGATGCCCGAGGCAGATGCCGAAGATCGGCTTTTTTCCCGCAAGCTCTCTGAGCGTTCCGATGATCGCTCTGTTCTCGGCGGGATCCCCGGGGCCATTCGTGAGCATGATCCCGTCCGGCGCGAGCGCGAGCGCCTCCTTCGCCGTATAGGTCGCGGGCACGACCGTCACGCGGCAGCCCCGCTTTACAAGCTCCCTTTCGATGTTCCGCTTCGCGCCGAAGTCATACAGGACGACCCTGAGCCCGTCCTCTCTCCCCTCCGTCTCCACACGGTCGGTCGTGACCGAGGCGACGGCGTTCTCGACGCGGTAGGCCGAGAGCGCGGAAAAATCACGGAAGGGCCTGAATGAGATCGCGGCGTTCATCACGCCCGCCTCGCGCACGGTGCGGGTGAGTTCGCGGGTGTCGATCCCGCAGACCGCGGGGATCCCCTGCGCCTTGAGATAGTTCTCCAGCGTCCCCTCCGAACGGAAGTTGGAGGGCACGTCGCACTTCTCCCTGACAAGGTACCCGAAGAGGAAGCTCTTCCGGCTCTCGAAATCGGGCGGAATCACGCCGTAGTTGCCGATGAGCGGAAATGTCTGCGTGACGATCTGGCCGTAATAGCTGGGATCCGTGAGCGTCTCGAGATACCCCGTCATGCCGGTCGTGAACACCAGCTCGCCGATCGTCTCGCGCTCGGCGCCGAAGGAATCACCCTCGAACACCTTGCCGTTTTCCAAAGTGACATACGCTTTTTTCTTCATGTTTTTATCCCAAAATGATCTGTTTTTGCCGTTTTTCTCTCTATTATGTCTGACATAGTACTATGCAAAACGCCGATTTTTGAGGGTTGCTCAGCGCAAAAGTTTGCACAGAACCGCTTTTTGCGCGTGGAGACGGTTTTCCGCCTCTTCGAAGATCTCCGCGGCATGCGCTTCGAATACCTCTGCCGCGATCTCCTCTCCGCGGTGTGCGGGCAGGCAATGCTGCACCATTGCGTCCTTCTTGGCGACCGACATGAGCTTCCCGTTCACCTGATATCCCGCAAATGCCTGTTCGCGCTTTGCCTTCTCCTCCTCCTGCCCCATCGACGCCCAGACGTCGGTATAGACGACGTCCGCGCCCTCGGCGGCCTCGAAGATATCCTCCGTCATCAAAAATTCGCCGTTCTCCTTCGCCCACTGCATAAGCGCCGCGTCCGGCTCATAGCCCTTGGGGCAGGCGATCGCGAACTTCATGCCCGTCTTGACCGCCCCCACCATGAGGGAGTTCGCCATGTTGTTGCCGTCCCCGATAAAGCAGAGCTTGAGGTTCCGGAAATTGCCCTTGTATTCACGGATGGTCATGAGGTCGGCGAGCACCTGGCATGGATGGCAATAGTCCGTGAGCCCGTTGATCACGGGGATGGAGCCGTAGCGCGCAAGATCCTCGACCTCCTTCTGGGCAAACGTGCGGATCATGATCCCGTCGAGATAGCGCGAGAGCACCCGCGCGGTGTCCTCCACGGGTTCACCCCGCCCGATCTGCAGATCGCGGTTGCTCAGAAAGAGGGCATAGCCGCCGAGTTCGTACATCCCCGTCTCGAAGGAGACGCGGGTGCGCGTAGAACTCTTCTGGAAGATCATGCCGAGCTTCTTGCCCTCGAGATACTTCTTGTTTACGCCGTTTTTGCGCTCATACTTGAGCTGGTCGGCAAGATTGAGGATGGAGAGGATCTCCTCCTTCGTCAGATCGCCGAGTTTGAGTAAGTGTTTCATCCTTCGATTACCTCCCGTAATATCGCAAGCCCCTCGTCCATCTCCGTTTTGCCAATGTTCAGCGGCGGGAGCAGGCGCACATGGCTGTGCGCGGTGAGGACGAGCAACCCCCTATTCAGACATTCTCCCGCGATCGCCTTCGCGTCGCGTCCCGTTTCGAGCCCGATCATGAGCCCGAGCCCCGTGACCCGCGTGACGCCGCAGATATTTTTGAGCTTTGCGCGGAGATACTCCGCCCTGCCCTGCACTTCGAGCAAAAATTCCTCGCTCAGACGGCTCATCACATAGCATCCGCCCGCACAGCAGACGGGATTCCCGCCGAAGGTCGAGCCGTGATCGCCCGGCTTTAAGACGTGCTCCGTTCTGTCGAAGAAGAGGCATGCGCCGATGGGAAGGCCGCCGCCCAGCCCCTTTGCCGTGGTGACGAGGTCGGGCGTGATCCCGTAATGCTCATAGGCATACAGCTTGCCCGTCCTTCCGTTTCCGCACTGCACTTCGTCGCAGATGAGCAGGATGTCCCGCTCGCGGCATTCGGCGGCAAGCGCGCGGACAAACCCGGGATCGAGCGCCTCGACGCCCCCTTCGCCCTGCACGCATTCGATCACGACCGCGCAGGTATCGCCGCCCGCAACGCGGCGGACGTCCGCGATCGTCGGCTCCGCATAGTCCACCTGCGGCACGAACGGATCGAAGTATCTGTGAAATTCCTCCTGCCCCGTCGCCGTCAGCGTGAACAGCGTTCTGCCGTGAAAACTCCCCTTCAGCGAGACGATCTTATTCCGCCCCGCGCCGTATTTCATATAGGAATATTTGCGCGCCGCTTTGAAGGCGCATTCGTTTGCCTCGCCGCCCGAATTGGCGAAAAAGACCCGCTTTGCGCCCGTTCTTTCGCACAGCAGCTCCGCGAGCCTGCCCTGCGGCTCCGAGTAGTAGTAGTTGCTGACGTGCGCAATCAGATCGAGCTGCTCCTTGACCGCCGTCTTCCAGCCTTCGTCGTTTGCGCCGAAGAGATTGACCGCGATCCCGGAGCCGAAGTCGATGTATTTTTTGCCGTCCGCGCCGAAGAGCGTCGCGCCCTCGCCCCCCGTGATCGCCACGGGGAAACGAGCATAGCTCTCGGCAAGGTAGGCGTCGTTTGCGATCCTGATGTGTTCGAAATCGGACATTTCCGCTCCTCCCTATGATTTTTATGCCGTTCTTTTTGAGCCACAAAAAAGACGATTGAAAAATCAGTCGCCTTTTACAAACATCGTTCCCATCCCTTCATCGGACAGCAATTCAAGCAAAATGGAATGCTTCACCCGTCCGTCGGTTATGAACACCCGGCTGACGCCCTTCCTGATCGCTTCCTTGCAGCAGTTGACTTTGGGGATCATCCCCCCCGAAATGATCCCTTCCCGGATGAGGGAGGGAATATCCGAGACATAGACCTTTTTGATGAGGCTGTCTTCGTCCTCTCTGTCCGCGAGCAGGCCGCGGATATCCGTCATCAGAATGAGGCTCTCCGCCTTGAGCGCCCCCGCGATCGCGGAAGCGGCGGTATCCGCATTCACATTGTAGATGTTGCCTTCGTCGTCGCAGCCGACCGTCGAAATGACGGGAAGATACCCCTTTTCGAGCGCGTCCGTCACGATCTTTGCGTTGACCTCGACGATCTTCCCCACAAAGCCGAGCTCCTCGCTCTCCTTCTCGCAGAGGAGCAGACGGCCGTCGATTCCGGAGATCCCGAGCGCATTCGCCCCCAGGGCGCCGAGCATGTGCGTGAGCTCCTTGTTGACCTTCCCCGCGAGCACCATGCGGACGACTTCCGCCGTCTCCGCATCGGTATATCTGAGCCCGTTGACAAAGCGGGATTCGATCCCCATCCGCTTGAGCGTCTGCGAGATCTCCGGACCGCCGCCGTGGACGAGCACGACGTTGATCCCGACGAGCTTCAAAAGGGTGAGATCGCGCATGACCGAGCGCTTGAATTCGTCGCCGAGCATGGCGTTGCCGCCGTATTTGATGACGAGTACCTTGTGCCGGTACTTCTCGATGTAGGGCATTGCCTCCAGAAGGATCTCCGCCTGCAGCTGTTTTTCGATCACGTCCTGTAGTCTCCGTTGATTTTTACATAGTCATAGGTGAGGTCGCACCCCCACGCCGTCGCACCGCAACGGCCGCAGTTGAGTTCGACCTCGATCCCGATCTCGTCCGCCGACAGCACTTCTTTCGCCTTGCCCTCGTCGAACAAGATCCCCGCGCCGTTCTTGCAGACGGGAAGATAGCCCTTCTGCGTGCGGAACGCGACGCCGATTTTGCCGATATCGAGTTTTGCGCCCGAATAGCCGAGCGCACAGAGCACCCTTCCCCAATTGGCGTCCGCGCCGAACATCGCCGCCTTGAGCAGATCGGACGAGATCACCGATTTCGCCGCGAGCCGCGCGTCTTTTTTGCTCCCCGCGCCGCTCACGCGGCACTCGATGAGCTTGGTCGCGCCCTCGCCGTCTCCCGCCAGCATGCGGCAGAGCGCGGCGGTTACGGCATGCAACGCCTTCCGGAACGCGCGGTAGTCCGCATCCTGCGAGGCGATCTCCCGATTCCCCGCGCGCCCGCTCGCGAGAACGCAGAGGGTGTCGTTGGTCGAGGTGTCGCGGTCGACGGAGAGCATATTGAAGCTGTCCTTCACGTCCGCGGAGAGCGCCTTCTGCAGCATTGCGGGCGAGATCGCTGCATCCGTTGTGATGAAGCAGAGCATCGTCGCCATATTGGGGCAGATCATCCCCACCCCCTTGGCGATCGCGCCGATCCGGCACTCCCTGCCGCCCGCCGTGAAGGTATAGGCGATCTCTTTCCGGACGGTATCCGTCGTCATGATCGCCTCTGCCGCGGCGCTGCTGCTGTCCGCCCCGCGCCCAAGCCCGCCGACGAGCGCTTCCATGCCGCCCGCGATCGGCGTAAGCGACAGCGGCTGGCCGATGACGCCCGTGCTCGCAACGACGAC
>CANROI010000060.1 GCA_947632165.1 uncultured Clostridia bacterium | reverse complement strand
TGGGATTGGTGGAGGTCGCGGTGGAGACGGTCGTCAGCCCGATGAAGCCGATCTTGTACTCCGCCACCGTGAGGATCGCGCTGCTTTGGAGCAGCGGCTTTCCGTCCTTCAGGACGTTTGCGGCGAGGATGGGGAAGGAGGCATTTTCCGCATTTTCGAGCAGCACTTCCGCGCCGTAGTCGAATTCATGGTTGCCCGCCGTCATGAGGTCGTATCCCGCCTCATTCATCATGCGGATGACGTCCGCGCCTTGCGAAACAGAGGCGAAGGAGGCGCCCTGCGTGGCGTCGCCCGCGTCGATGAGGAGGGCGTTTTCGGTGGACGCCTTGATCGCCGCCGCCTGCGCAATGCCGACGGCATTTTCTCCCGCCGAGACGTTGCCGTGGATATCGTTGGTCGTAAACACCGTCACGGTCGCGTCGTCGCGGAGTGCGTGCGGGGAGGGCGGGATCAGATTCCTGCACGCCGAGAGCGCGCACAGCCCGAATGCCGCCGAAAGAAGGACGGCCGCAATTTTCAGTCGTTTCATATCAAAATACCTCAAAAAGTTTGTCTTTATCGCTTCGAGGCCGCTTAAAATGCCCCGCAAGTCGCGCGGGGCATTTTTCAGGCGGTCAAACGCGTTACTTCATGAAGGCGAGGAATGCCTTGTAGTTGCTGTAGAGGTCCGCCTTGCTGATCAGCTCATAGGGCGCGTGCATGGAGATGACGGGCACGCCGAGATCGACGGTGTCGATGTTGAGCTTGGCGACGAACTTCGCAACGGTTCCGCCGCCGCCCGCGTCCACTTTCCCGAGCTCCGCGACCTGCCAGACGACGCCCTCCGCCGCAAACGCCTTTCTGATTTCGCCGACGAATTCCGCAGAGGCGTCGTTGCTGCCGCTCTTTCCGCCCGCGCCCGTGAACTTGCACATTGCGGTGCCGTAGCTCAAGAGGGCCGCGTTGTTCTTCTCGAACACGGAGGGGAAATTGGGATCGAACGCCGCTGTGACGTCCGAAGAGAGGCATTTCGAGGCGGCCCGCACCTTGCGGAAGTTTGCCCCGAGCGCGGCGGAGATGTCCTCCATGAGGTCTTCATACACCGCGCATTGGATGCCCGTCGTGCCCTCGCTCCCGATCTCCTCTTTGTCGACGAGCATGGCAAGCACGGTGTGCCGGCTCTCATGGTCGAGAACCGCCGTCAGGGCGGGGTAGGCGCACACCCTGTCGTCATGGCCGTAGGAGCCGATGAGCGCACGGTCGAAGCCGATGTCCCGCGCGGGGAAGGCGGGCACCGCGCACAGCTCCGCCGAGAGGAAATCCTCCTCTTCCATGCCGTATTTCTCATTCAGAATATGAAGGACGGTGAGCTTGATCTTGTCGCTCTTGACCCCCTCGTCGTCATAGGGGAGCCCGCCGACGACGACGTTCAGCTGTTCGCCCTCGACGATCTTTGCCGCGGGGCCGTTCATCTGCTCTTTGCCGAGGTGGGGGAGAAGGTCGTTGATGTAGAACACGGGCTCGTCGGGTTCTTCGCCCACACGGATCTCCTTGACAGTGCCGTCTTTGAGCACGACCGCACCGTGCAGCGCGAGCGGGATCGCCGTCCACTGGTATTTTTTGATGCCTCCGTAGTAATGGGTCTTGAGGAAGGCCATGCCGCCGTCCTCATAGAGGGGGTTCTGCTTGATGTCCACGCGGGGCGCGTCGATATGGGACGCGATGATGCGGAGCCCGTCCTTTTCGATGTCCTCGGTGCCCACGCGGAACACGACCACCGATTTGCCGCGGTTGACAAAATACTTCTTGTCGCCCGGCTTGAGCTTATCGCCGAAGCGGTATTCGGTGAAGCCCTTTTCCCTTGCCAGCTTCACCGAGAGCGCGCATGCCTCGCGCTCGGTCTTGGCGCCGTCGAGGAAGGCCTTGTAGCCCTCCGCATAGGCGAAGATTTCTTTCTTCTCCTGCTTCGAGGCGGTCTCGAAGTAGTTCGTTCGCTTATATCCGAGCGCCTCCTGCAACTTCTGACCCTCGGTTTTCTTTTCTTCCGACATATGATCCTCCGTACATTTTTCTTTTTTATACCCGCATTATATCACCCTTCAAACAAAAATGCAAACAAATCGGGGATCTTTCGCAGTGCCGTATTTTTTTGTCCGAAGCGCGAAAAATTGTGCAAAAAACGATTGCAAACCGCCGTTCGGAATGATATAATAACCTCTGTGCTCCGCGGGGGGGCACGGGGATAGAAAGTTATGGCATTTACGTTTCCGGAACTCAAAAAGCCGACAAAGCAGCAGGTCAGAAAGGCGCTGCATTATATTATGATCGTGCTCGTCGGCAACATGATCACGGCGGCCGGTTCGGCATTCTTCATCATTCCGAACGGCTTCATCATGGGCGGGTCGACGGGGATCGGTATTTTCGTGAGAAATATACTCGAGCTCTACGGGAACCTGAGCGCGGATTGGCAGGAGCGGATGGTCTCGCTCACCGTCTATGCGGTCAACATCGGGCTCTTTCTGGTCGGGGCGCTCCTGCTCGGCAAAAAATTTGCCGCGGCGACGCTCGCGGGAACGATCCTGTATCCCTCCTTTCTGAGCCTCTTCACGCTTCTGAACGATCTGTATATGACCCAATTCGGGCTTCCCCTCAACGGAGAGGACCGCACGCTCGGCGCGATCTACGGCGCCCTGCTCTTCGGGCTCGGGATCGCCGTCGTGGTGCGCGTCGGCGCCAGCACGGGCGGCACGGATATCCCGCCGCTCATTCTGAACAAGTTCTTCGGCACGCCCATTGCCCTCACCCTCTGGGTGCTCGATATGGCGATCATCCTGTTGCAGTTCTTTGCGCAGAAGCCGTTGGAAGAGGTGCTGCTCGGCGTGATGATCGCCCTCGGCTCTTCGGTGGTCGTAGATGTCGTCTCGCCCATCGGCATGCGCAAGACGCAGGTGAAGATCGTCAGCAAAAAGTACCGCGAGATCCGCGATATGATCCTCGATAAGCTCAACCGCGGCGTCACGGTGCTCTACGGGCAGACGGGGTACCTCAAGGAGAAGTGCTTCGTGCTCCTCACGATCGTGGGCAACCGCGAGCTGCATAAGCTGAAAAACGAAGTGCAGCGCATCGACCCCGAGGCGTTCATGACGATCAGCGTCGTCTCGGAAGTGCGGGGCAGAGGCTTCACTTCGGAGGGGATCCGCCTTCCCAAGGAGGCGGAGGGCAAGGATGACCTCATAGAAGTCCCGCCCGAAGCGCTTTCCCGGGAACAAGACGGGCAGAATACGGGATCATGAGACACGGCGCCGCCGCAAGACGGCGCTTTTTCATATAAATTTTCCGCCCGCCCGTGCGACCCTCCGAAATTTCCTTGCTTTTTTCCCGCAGATATTGTATAATACAGTCAATCCATACACAAGAGGGAGGGCATATGCGCTGTTTATATTGCAACTGCACAGAGAGCAAGGTGATCGATTCCCGCTCGGCGGATGACGACAAGACCATCCGCCGCCGCAGAGAGTGCCTCGGTTGCGGGCGCCGGTTCACGACTTACGAGACGATCGAAATATCGCCCCTGCTCGTCGTCAAATCGGATGGGAACCGCCAGGCGTTCGATATCGGCAAGATCAAGCGCGGCATCGTGAAGGCGTGCGAAAAGCGGCCTGTCTCCATCGAGCAGATCGACTCTCTCGCCGAAGAGATTACCAAGAAGATCTATAATTCGATGGCGCAGGAGATCTCCTCTAAAGAGATCGGGGAGATGGTCATGGAAGGGCTCAAGGAACTCGACGAAGTCGCCTACGTCCGCTATGCCTCCGTCTACCGCTCTTTCAAGGACATCAACTCCTTTATGTCGGAGCTCCAGCGCATGATGGAGCGCAAGGAAAACGAAAAAAAGTAATATGTCAAACAGACAGGTCAGGATCGGGAATGTGCGCATCGGCGGCGGAGAAAAGATCGCCGTGCAGAGCATGACGACGGTAAAAACGAGCGACGTGGACAGAAGCGTCGCTCAAATTCTAAGGCTCGAAGCGGAGGGCTGCGATCTGGTCCGCGTCGCCGTGGAGGACGAGGCGGACGCCCGCGCGCTCACGGAGGTCAAGCGGAGGATCCATATCCCGCTCGTCGCGGACATCCATTTTTCCGCCCGTCTTGCCGTACAGGCGGTCGAGGCGGGCGCCGACAAGCTGCGCGTCAACCCCGGCAACATCGGCGGGGAGCGGGAGCTTGCGCTCGTCGCGGACTGTCTGAAGGCGCATGGGATCCCCGTCCGCGTCGGCGCGAATACGGGGAGCATCCGGGCGGACTATCTGAAGCGGTACGGAAGGAGCGCCGAGGCGCTCGTCCTGAGCGCGCTCGACAACGTGCGGATCTTCGAAAAACACGGCATTCGGGAGATCGTCATCTCGGTCAAGGCGTCGGATGTGCCGCTCACGGTGGAGGCATATGAACTGCTCTCCCGCAGGACGGACTACCCGCTCCACCTCGGCGTGACCGAGGCGGGTGTGGAGCGCATGGGCGTCGTAAAGAGCAGCGCCGGCATCGGCGCGCTGCTTCTGAGGGGGATCGGCGATACGATCCGCGTCTCTCTCACCGCCGATCCCGTGAAGGAAGTGATCGCCGCGCACGACATTCTGCGCGCGTGCGGGCTCGAGCGGGACTATGTGGAGGTCGTCTCCTGCCCGACCTGCGGCCGGTGCGGGTACGACTGCATGGGGCTCGCGCAGCGGGTCGAGGAGCGGGTCCGCCGGGTCGGAAAGCGGGCGAAGATCGCCGTGATGGGGTGCGTCGTCAACGGCCCCGGCGAGGCGGCGGACGCCGACCTTGGCATCGCGGGAGGGAAGGAGTACTGCGTCATCTTCCGCAAGGGCGCTCCCCCCGAACGGGTCGGATGCGGGGAGGCCGAACGTGTCTTTTTCGAGCGCCTCGGGGCGCTGTTGGACCTATGAACCTATAAACTTATGAGAAGCGAAGCATACTTAAGCGAAATCAGGCAATCGGCGGGCCTAAAGCGCGCCGTACTCCGAAAGATCAGCGTCGAGGGCAACACGGTGACCTTCTTTCTCGTCACCGATCTCACCTACGGGAAAGAGGATATCGAGGCGGCGCGAGCGGTCAGCCGGAACTACGTGCCCGAGGGCTGCACGGCGCAGGTGAGCATTCTGAAGTCGGTCGCTTCGGCCGAGGCGGTCGCGGCGGCGATCCTCGAGCTCATCAGGACCCGTTTCCCCGCGGCGGCGGCGTTCATCTCGCCCGGGGACGTCTCGGTGGAGACGAACGGCACGGGCGGCAGATTTCTGCTCGCCGTCGACGAAGAGGTGCGCTCCCGCTTCGCGCAGGGGGACGTGCTGAACGCGGCCGCGGCGGCGCTCATGCGGCAGTTCTGCGGCGTCTGGACGGGCGATTACCGCTCCGCCGAGAAGGAGAAGGAGCTCGAGCACGAGGCGCTCCCCGAGGCGGAAACGGTCGCCGCGCCCCGCACGTTCCCGATCGGGGACTATGCGCCCATCGACGGCGCCGCGCCCGAGTATGCGCTCTACATCGCGGATCTTGCGGGCGAACAGCCGAATGTGACCGTCTGCGGCACGGTGACGCACATCGAAGAGCGGCTCACCAAGAAGGAGAAGCCCTTTTTCCGCCTGACCGTCGACGACGGCACGGGCCGGCTCGCCGCCTCCTATTTTTCCAAAAAGGCGACGCTCGAGAAGGTGCGCGCCGTCAAGGCGGGCGATTCCGTCTGCCTCACGGGCGCGAACGAGTTCTTCGGCGGAGCCTACCGGTTCACGGCGCGGCAGCTCGACTACGGCGCCCCGCCCGAGGGATTCACGCCCAAGGCGCGGCCCTCCCGCCCCGTGCCCGCAAGATACGTCAAAGTCGTGCCGGAGCCCCTGTCCGACCTCGTGCAGGCCGATCTCTTCGGCGGGACGCCGCTGCCTGCGGCGTTCGTGAACGGAAAGTTCGTCGTGTTCGACCTCGAGACGACGGGGCTGAGCTATTCGGGGAGCACCATCGACCACATCATCGAGGTCGGCGCCGTGAAGATCGAGCACGGGCAAATCAGTGAGAAGTTCTCTTCCTTCGTCGCCTGTCCCGTGAAGGTGAGCGCGGAGATCACCCGCCTCACGGGCATCGACGACGACATGCTCGCCGGCGCACCCGAGACGAAGGACGTCATCGCCGACTTTTATAAGTTTTGCGACGGCTGCGCGCTCGTCGCGCAGAACATCTCCTTCGACAGCAGCTTTATCCGCTATTACGGCGAGAAGGAGGGGTACCTCTTCGATCACCGGCAATACGATACGCTGACGATGGCGCAGAGCGCGCTCCTGCTCCCCAATTATAAGCTCAACACCATCGCCGATCACTTCGGGTTCACTTTCCGCCACCACAGGGCATTCGACGACGCATTCGTCACCGCCAAGATCTTCATGGAGCTGGTGCGCATGAAGGGCGCGCTTCCCAAATAATCTTGCGGAAATTTTCAAAAAACGCTTGCATTTTCCGTACGGATATGCTATAATGAAGACGCTTAATCGATGAACAAGAGATTGAGAGCGGGTACCCGCTCTCAATTCTTTTAAGGAGGGAATGCCGTGCAGGTGAAACCGGTTCTTGAGATCGCCGAATTTTTGGCGCCCATCGCCGAAGAGGTCGGCGTGGAGATCGTCGATGTGATGTTTGATCGCCGTACCCGGTCGCTCACCGTCTGCATCGACGCGCCGCAGGGCGTGGATCTTGATCTCTGCGAGAAGTTCCACCGCGCGATCGACGGCCCGCTCGATGAGTTCGATCCCACCTTCGGCGCTTCCTATACGCTCAACTGCTCGTCCGCGGGACTCGACCGCCCCTTCAGAACCCTCCGGGACTATGAACGGCATATGGGGCAGAAGATCGAAGTGCATCTCTATGCGCCCATCGGCGGAAAGAAGTACTACGAGGGAACGCTCTCGGGCTACGACGGGGAGACGCTGAAGCTCACGGCGGAGGAGGGGGAGCTCACATTCCCCGCAGACAAGGTCGCAAAAGCGTGCCTGTTCATCGAACTATAACCAACTTTATCGGTCCGCAAGGCCGTGAATACAATCAAAACGGGAGTTAACTACCATGGCGAAAAAAGTCAACAAGGAAATGGAGGAATTTTTCCCCGCGCTTGCCGCTTTGGAGCGCGAAAAGGGCATCAGCGAATCGGCGTTCATCGAGACGCTTGCGGGCGCGCTCGCAGCCGCCTACAAGAAGCAGTTCGAGGGGGAGACGGGCACGGTCAAGGTGGACATCGATCCCGAAAAGAACACGATCCGCTATTTCCTCACGCACGTTGTCGTAGACAGCGAAGAGCCCGCGGAGGGCGAGATCTCGCTCGAGGACGCGCGCCTCATCAAGAAGACCGCAAAGGTCGGCGACATTCTCTCCCGCGAGTTCGTTCCCTACGAGTTCTCGCGCATCGCCGCGCAGACGGCGAAGCAGGTCATCCTGCAGAAGATCCATGAGACGGAGCGCGACAACACGCTCTCCGAGTTCTCCGATAAGGAGGGCGAACTCATGAGCGGCATGGTGCGCAAGGTCGACATGAAGAACGTCTATATCGAGCTCGGCAAGGGGCAGATCGAGGGGCTGATGCTCCCGCAGGATCAGGTCCCCGGCGAGCGCTATGAGACGGGCGACCGCATCAAAGTGTACGTCAAACGGGTCAAGAGCGGCGGCAGAAACGCGCAGGTGCTCGTCTCCCGTGCGGCGCCCGGGCTTGTTCGGCGGCTCTTCGAAGAGGAAGTCCCCGAGATCAAGCAGGGCACGGTCGTCATCAAGGCCATCGCCCGCGAGGCGGGCCACCGCACGAAGATGGCGATCTGGTCGGACGATCCCCGCATCGATCCCGTCGGCGCCTGCGTCGGCAACAAGGGCGCGCGCGTGAACGCGGTCGTTGCGGAGCTCGGCGGCGAAAAGGTGGATATCATCCTCTGGAGC
>CANROI010000059.1 GCA_947632165.1 uncultured Clostridia bacterium | reverse complement strand
GTTCATCCCTAATTTGGGACGATACCATCATAGCATATTCTCATTTGCATGTCATCCGCATTTCAATGCCAACCTTTTTTCTTTATTATGCCACTTTATCGTCATTCTTCCTCTAAAACAGCAAGTAGATCCAACCAAAAATCAACTTCTTGATTGGGGGCCGACCATAACCTGATGGAGATGATTGAAACCGCTTGCTCTCGAAGTCTATAGTAATGCCTCGATGAAAGATTCAAACGATAAAGAAGATCGTTATGATTCAACACCTCCGGAGCAATGTATGTAAGGTAAATCAGCTCATAAAGTCTTTCTCCATCATCTGGCTTTCTTTTGAGAACCGTCAAAGCCTCGTTTACGCGGTCAAGAACCAACCGAGTTTTTTTCATGCTTTCCATTCGATTTTCCAGTTTTCGGTTTCCAAAACTCATCTCGACATCGACTTGGTCGATCAATTCATCAACCGTTTCGAAAGGTTTTTCAAGTTCTTCTGCAATGGCCTGAGGAAAGCATTCCAAAAGCCAAGCGATTGTACGATACTGTCTTAGTAGACTAAGAGTGTTATGATAGATATTCTTGTTTTTCTTCTGTGGAACCTTCTGCAAAGATCGATCGTTTGAAGCACTATTTCTTGAAACTCCATGCTTTGTCAAAAGCTTCAAGATTGCTTCCGTCTTTCTTTGCGTACAGTTCTCATGTGCCATAAAGCCTCCTTTCAATTTGGATAAACCCGTTCTTCGGGCTTTCACAGTAAAAAACGAAAGAAAAAACAAATGTCTCATGATTTGGCAGAAAATTCTAGCTTTTGTGAAGGAAGTCTCATTCATAAACTTTCTATCCGAGGCGAAGATGTGAAACTTTTTAATATAAATCCTTGCGATTTTGAACCATCTATGGTATAATACTGCAAAATGAATTACAACTTCTTCCGTAAAGGAATGCATAGGCGAAGAGGAGAAATATATGACAGTATGGGATTGGAAGTTTCGCATTTTTTTTCAAACTGAAGTCAAAAATGAAGTTAAAGAATGGATGACAAAGCTGAAATATGAAGAATACAAAATTTACGAAAATATTGTAGAATTTTATTCTTCATTTTATTCGTTTGGAATTTTGTTCGATTTGATGTCCGAGAATGTCTCCGAAGCTAAAACATACTTAACATATGCAATAGAAAGCATTGACAAAATTGTACAAACGCCAATGGCGCTTGCCCCTTACTACAGGCAAAGGATTAAATCGAATTTCAAAGACTCTCAAATTCAGCAGCAATTGTTGCACCTACTTGATGTATCGTTAAAAGCGCATGAAGTAAAGTTTGAATATTGGTGCTTAGTGGCAGAACTACTGGGCAATTCGCATGAGGCGATTACGAACATCTTTCTGAGCGATCAATTTGACTCAACACCGTATAAACGTCCTGCTCAGCGTACAATTCATAGAGAAACTCAAGCTACATTTGAAAAAATGTACCTCTTCGCCACTACTGACACTACGCTCAATAAGCGCTTTGGGAACAATGCAATTAAAAATTTCGGCAAAAAGATTACCGTCGGGAATGGATATGGAGAATGGTGGGATAGAGATATTTCGGCTACAGGACACGATGAACTCGTTCTATACACCAATGATAACGAAGTTAAGCGGGAAGATTACTTTTACACTATAATTCACGAAACATATCCTGGGCACGGTCATTTCTATAATTTCGTCTGCCATAACAACACCTTAATGGATCATGGGGCAATGATGCTGACTGAGGGATGGGCTACCTATTGCGAATGGAACACTTTCCCCTCGAAATATGTCGATGTCGTCAAACACAACGCTTTGGTGTTTTTAAACAATTCGTATTTGCTTGATTGTAACACAAGGGCAAATCTAATTTATGAACGAAAACGTAAACAAGGCCTTAAGGTTTCACAATTTATTACTTCATTAATATATGCCACGCAGTATATTGGTTATCTTGAAGCCTATTACTTGGGTGCTCTATGGATAGAAAAAGCAATAGCGGAGAAATATCATTCGCCGGTGGAATTTTTATCAATGCTAAACAAATCAAACAAGGGAGAATTCTTTAAATTATGGCTGTAAATACATATCTTCTTGCAAGCGTTGCGATCAATGACCACATAGTTGGCGCTACAGATCCCTGTTGGAAGCGCCCAGATTTAATCAATATTCCTGAAATATTACGATACCAATGTGGTGTTACAAATGAAGCACAAATTTATAATAACAACATCGGTATCGTAGTCTTGATACTACCCTATGGACAATTCGATTCAAAGGAAGAAATGGATCGGGATTATCGTTCTCACGGAGAAAGTCTATATTCTAGTGTTTACCAAAAAGCTGTTTTTTTACTGAATAAACAATTTCCCGAATACACCAAAGAAGAATTTGATTGGGTAATGCCTGTAGTAGAAGGTAGCAGTGAAATCGGGCAGGATTATTGCTGTGTGAAAGAAGCGGGAAAGGAGAATAAAGAATTTGTAAGCTTGGTTGATTGTAGTATGATTTATTCAAGTGTCATGCTGATATCTGATTTTATGCACCTCATTTGCGACAAGAAAAGCTTGACACGCTACGAGCGGTGGCAATTAGCATATTATCAAAGAATTTTACAGACAATCGAAAGTCCAGCAATCTTTCTGACAAACAATGAAGAAATAGGATATTTCAATGAATTCTATCGAGTATGGGATATTGCAGATGCTATAAAAGGTACATTGGGCAATGCCAACCAAACCATCGAACTTTTTTCATTCATTTCAAACTATGAGAAGAATGAAAATGGCGAGATATTTTCAAGTTTTCTAACTTTCTTCGGAATTGTTGTTGGTTTGGAAGCGATCTACAATTTGTTAACAGCGTTGTTTCCAGATCTTAGCCATATCTTTAACCCCATTTTCATTGCAGCGATTGTCCTAACAATAATTGTTTACGCTTGCATTTTGATTAAAATAACCTCGAAAAGGGTGCGCCAAAACAGAGAGTTTCGAAAAAAAACTAGAAAATAAATAGTACTTGGCTTTTTCGAGCACATCAATCATGGCGGGATGCTCCGAGTCGCCTGAATATATGGCATTCTTACTAGAACGTTCGCGAACTCAATTCCAACCCGGGGATAATACTCGCATAGGGTAGCAATGCGGCAAACTGTCTTACGCCTTTTACATTGTCGTGTTCCGTCAACGCTAAAATACGGATGCCTTGCCTTGAAGCATGTTCTGCAAGTTTCCCAGGGAGAATCAGTTTCGTCCGACGCTGTAGTATGGTATGCGGATCGTGAAAGCCGTCTCTGCTCATTTCTGCCCATCAAAGGTTATATATTTATTATTATCATCCAATTCACTGCTAAAAAAGGGATCTAAAATGCTTAGATCCCTTTCCGGCAATTATTAAGATTTGCTTCTCCTTGTTATTGATTTTTTGTGTTAAAAATACCCTATCGTTATCGCCGGTATCCATATTATATAGTAAACATGCGTCACTGCGCCGATCAATTTGCCGTTCTGAACGATCGGGCTGCCGCTCATGCCCTGCACGATCCCGCCCGTCTCCTCTATGAGCTTTTCGTCCGTGATCTTGATCACGAAATTTTTGTTGTCCTTGTTGTCTTCCTCCACTTTCGCGATGGCGATCTCGTATGGCTGCGGGCAGGTCCCGTTGATCGTGGAATAGATCACGGCCTTGCCGATGGCGGCCTCCGAGAGCGGCGCGATGTCGATGGGCTCGCAGCGGGAAAAATCATAGCCTTCGAAGGTGCCGAAGAGCCCCGTATCGCAGACGCGCTCGGCCTTCGCGATTGACTTGTCGTTGAGGAAGAGCCCTCTCAGTTCCCCCGCTTTCCCGCGCATGCCCTTGTTGACCCCGACAATGCTGCACTGATAGACCTTCGGATCGGAGATCTCGAGCGGGTTGTTGCTCTCGTCCGCGATCTTGTGCCCGAGCGCGCCGAATTGCTTCGTCTCGCGGTCGATATAGGTCACGGTGCCGATCCCGCAGAGGGTATCCCGAATGAGCACGCCGATCTTATACTTCCCGCTCTTTTTCTCCTTCACGGCACTGATCTTCACCTCCGCGGTGTCGCCTCCGCGCTTGATAAGAAGGGTGATCTCCTTCCCCGCACTGCGGGCGAGGGCGTCGTTAAGATCCTTGATGGTCTTGATGCGGATCCCGTCCGCCGCACAGATGCAGTCCCCGGGCCTGATCCCCGCGTCCTCCGCGGGGCGGTGCAGTCCATCCTCCGCGGCGACCTCGCTCAAATCGATCACCTCCGCGCCGCCCGCACCGAGCATAAAACCGGCGGTCATCCCGCCGAGATAATATCTCCCACCCGCGGCGTGCGCTTCATAGGCGTTCGGCGAAAAGACAAACGCGATCAGCAGCAGTCCCGCGGCAAATAAAAATTTCAGCTTACGCAATCCCTACCTCCTCCCGCGGAACGGCCGCAGGTTGAACAGAGTTAATTTGCGTAAGCCGAAACGTTTCTATGCGTCCCTCAGATCAGGAGAGACGGAGTTTGTAATCGCTTGCCGCGGCGATCAGCTCGTCCGCATGGCGGAGCGCCGTTTCGCTCGTCTCGCCCGAAATGAGCCTTGCCAATTCGCTCCGCCGCTCCTCGCCCGACAGCGCCTTGACGCGCGTGTACGTCTTTTCGCCCTCTTCGGTCTTCTCGATGAGGAACTGCCTGTCCGCCGCGGCGGCGATCTGCGCGAGGTGCGAGACGGCGATGATCTGCGTCGAGGCCGCGATCTTGCAGAATTTTTCCGCGACGACCTTTGCGGTCTTCCCGCCGATCCCGGCGTCGATCTCGTCGAAAATGTATGTCCCGATCCCGTTCACGGAGGACAGCTGCGCCTTGACTGCCAGCATGAAGCGGCTCATTTCGCCGCCGCTGATGATCTTCCCGAGCTCCTTGAGCGGCTCGCCCGCGTTTGCCGAGAAGAGAAAGCGGACGTCCCCCAAGCCCTCCGAGGTCGCCCGATCGACGTCGCCCTCGGTATATTCATCGAACTCCACTTCGAAGCGCGCCGAGGCGATGTTCAGCGTTCTGAGCTCCTCCACGACCTGGCGGGAAAACTCTTCCGCGGCCGCCCGTCTTGCCTCCGTGAGGGCGCGGCAGGCGGTGTAGAGTTCCTTCGCGTTTTCGCCGAGTTCCCTCGTGAGCTGTTCGCTGCGCGCGCCGCTGTCCTCGAGCAGCGCATACTCCTCCTCGGCGCGGCGGAGAAATTCCGTCATCTGCGCGTAGGTATTTCCGTATTTCTTCTTGAGGCTCCGGATCTCATCTAAACGGTTTTCCACCCGCTCGAGCTCGTCTTCGTCCACGTCGAGTTCCTCCGCGAGCCGTTCGACGGTCTCGCCGATGTCGGAAAGCTCCGCGGCGGCGTTCTCGAGCCGCTCCGAAAGCGCCGAATAATCGGCATAGCGCGCAAGTTGGGAGATCGCCCGCTGGGCGCTGTTGGCGGCGTCGGCGGCGCCCCCGTCGTCGAGCAGGGCCGCCCGCGCGGCGTTGAGCCCAGAGAGGATCTTCTCCGCATTGAGATATCTGACGCGCAGGTCAAGCAGCGTCTCCTCCTCGTTTTCTCCCACATCGGCGCGCTTGAGTTCGTCGATCTGGAATTTCAGGATGTCGAGCCGCCGCGAGCGCTCCCCCTCATCGCCGCCGATCATGCCGAGCCGCTTCTGAAGTTCCCGGCGGACGGCAAGGAGCTCGCCGACGCGCGCCTTCCGAGCCTCGACTTCCCCGCCGGCGATCTTATCGAGCAGCCGCAGCTGGTTGCTCTCCTTGAGCAAGAAGAAGTGTTCGCTCTGGCCGTGGACGTCCACGAGCCGCGAAGTGATCTTTTTGAGCATTGCGGACGTGACGGCGCAGCCGTTGACCTTGGCGCTCCCCTTCCCGTCCGCCGTGAACCGCCGCGAGAGGACGAGCGTCTCGTCCTCTTCGATGTCGAGTTCGTTCAGGATCCCGGAGAGCTCCCCGTCCCGGCAGGTGAATTCCGCACGGACGGAACACTCGGTCTGTCCCGAGCGGATCATGCCCTTGTCCGCCTTGGCGCCGAGCACGAAATCGATGGAATCGAGGATCACCGATTTGCCCGCGCCCGTCTCCCCGGAGAGGACGTTCAGCCCCTCCGAAAAGCCGAGATCCGCGCGGTCGATGAGCGCGATATTGCGGATAGACAGGCTCTTCAGCATAAAATCATCCCTTTGCGATGCGGGTCAGCCGCTCTTTGATCAACTCGGCCTCTTCGGGCGTGTTGCAGATCGAAAAAACGGTGTCGTCCCCCGCGATGCTGCCGACGACCTCGTGGTATTCGAGCTTGTCGACGACCTCTTCATAGGCGAGGCGGTCGATCACGACCCCGGCATTCGCGCCGTTGCCGTTGAGCGTCTTGACGACGACAATGTTCCCGACCGTCCGGATGGACTCGAGACAGGCCTGAAAAAGAGCGCGCATTTTGTCGGAGAGCTCGCCCTCGCTCTGCCCGATGGCGGCATAGCGGTAGCGCTTCTTGACGCCCGCCACCTTGAAGAGGCGAAGTTCCCTCACGTCGCGCGAGACGGTCGCCTGCGTGACGGCAAAATGCGCGTCGGAGAGCTCTTTGCAGAGTTCCTCCTGTGTCTCGATCTCCTTCTCCTCGATCAGTTCGAGGATCTTGTTGTGTCTTGCGTTCCTCAACATTTCATTTTCCCTCTTTTTTGACGGCCCGCGGGCCGCCGTTTTTTTAATTTATCTTCTCCGTCAGACGGCGGAAAAAATTCGTTTGACAATCGGTGAGAAAGGCGGCGCAACGGCGGGATTTTGCGACCGTCACCGTGTCCCCCTTATGCAGTTCCCCGAGAAAGATCCCGTCTCCGTGGAGCTCGACGGCCCCGCCCGAAGAGAGCGTAAAGCGCAGAACGCTCCTGTCCGGGCAGATGATCGGACGGCTCCGCATCGAGAAGGCATTCACGGGCGTGAGAAGAAAGGTCTCACAGTCGGGGGTCATGATGCTCCCCCCCGCGGAGAGAGAATAGGCGGTCGAACCCGTCGGAGTTGCCACAATGAGGCCGTCCGCAACGAACTCCCCCGCGGGCGCTTCCCCGATCGCCACGTCGATTTTCACGACGCTCTCCTCCGAATCGGGCGCGATCCGCCGCATGAGCGCGACCTCGTTGAGGCAGTCGCAGCGCAGATCGCCGAACCCGACTTCGAGCATGGCGCGGCGCACGACCCTCGCGGACGGATCCAGGGCGAGACGGGCCGCCCGGTCGAGCTCGTCGCGTTCAAATTCGGTGAGAAACCCGAGCGTGCCGAAATTGACCCCGACCAACGGGATCCCGAGCTCGGACGCCCTCCGCGCGGCGCGCAGAACGGCGCCGTCCCCTCCGAGTACGATGAGACGGTCTACGCCGCCGATCTCCCCGACCCGTGGAAAGATGGCACATGCCTTGCCGAGCAGCGCCGCAAGCGCCTTTACGGACGCCGGATCGACCTTTTTTTCATGATAAAAGATACCGACTTTCATGACGCACAAGTCATATTATAGCGCATTTTTGCATAAAATCAAGGGGTTTTTTGAAAAAATTCAGAAAAAAATAAAAAAATCCTAAACTCCTACTTTCAAAGGGGATTTTCGGCGTAAAAATTCCTCTTTCGGGATCTCCGGGCCCAATTTTTCAAGGTAAACGACGTATTCGATGTTTTTCCGCGGACGGAGCGGCGCGTTGACGATGTCCCGCGGGGCAAGCCCGAGCCCGACGCAAAAATCGTAAAAATCGGCGAGAAGCGGACCATGGAGCGCTTCGGGACAGATCCCGCTCTTGCGGATCGCCTGCCTACCGCACTCGAACTGCGGTTTGAAGAGGACGTACGCGGCGCCGCCCGCGGGCAAAAGCTCTGCGACGGCGGGCAGCACGAGGCGCAGAGAGATGAAACTTAAGTCTGAGACAACGCCGTCGAGGGGCAGAGAAAAATCCTCCCGCCGGAGGTAGCGCGCATTCGTGCCGTCCATCACGGTG
>CANROI010000058.1 GCA_947632165.1 uncultured Clostridia bacterium | reverse complement strand
AGCTGCTCCCCATCGCTCAGCGGCATCTGGCGGTCGTTGGTCACATGGCTGAGCCCGAGGTCGTTCTTCGAGATCGTGACCGCGCCCGTCTGACCGTTGACCGAAGTCACGGCAGCGGAGAAATCGGGCGCGCCCGTAAGGTCTGAATAGTTGCCCGTGATCGCGACCCGTGCAAGGCCGAGATCGTTCTTTGTGATCGTGACTGCGCCCTTCTGCCCGTTCACGGACGTGACGAGCGAAGTGAGGTCGGGCAGATCGGTGAGGTCGTTGTAGCTGCCCGTCAGCGCCGCACGGGGCAGGTCGAGGTCGTTCTTCGAGATCGTGACCGCACCCGTCTGCCCGTTCACCGAAGTGACGAGAGAAGTGAGGTCGGGCGCGCCCGTAAGATCGCTGTATTTGCCCGTGATTGCGACCCGCGCGAGGTCGAGGTCGTTCTTCGAGATCGTTACCGCGCCCGTCTGGCCGTTGACCGAAGTTACGAGCGAATCGAGGCCCGGCTTGTCCTTGAGGTCGTTGTAGCTGCCCGTGATCGCGACCCGCGCGAGATCGAGGTCGTTCTTCGAGATCGTGACGTCCCCCGTCAGGCCGTTCACCGAAGTGACCGTCGAATCGAGATCGGGCTTGTTCGTAAGGTCCTCATAGTCGCCCGTGATCGCGACCCTCGCAAGGTCGAGGTCGTTCTTCGAAATTGTGACGTCCCCCGTCTGCCCGTTGACCGAAGTGACGGGGCCGTCCTCTGTGTTCGGCTTGTCGAGAAGGTCGTTGTAGCTGCCCGTGATCGCGACCCGCGCGAGATCGAGGTCATTCTTTGAGATCGTGACCACACCCGTCTGGCCGTTGACCGAGGTGACCGTCGAATCGAGATCGGGCTTGTTCGTAAGGTCCTCATAATCGCCCGAGATCGCGACCCGCGCAAGGCCGAGGTCGTTCTTCGAGATCGTGACGTCCCCCGTCTGGCCGTTCACCGAAGTGACGGGACCGTCCTCTATGTTCGGCTTATCGGTGAGGTCATTGTAGCTGCCCGTGATTGCGACACGCGCGAGGTCGAGATCGTTCTTCGAGATCGTGACCTCCCCCGTCTGTCCGTTCACCGAAGTGACACCGGCCGCGGCAGGTTTGTCGAGCAAATCGTTGTAGCTGCCCGAAACGGCGACGTCGGAAAGCCCTAAATCGTCCGCCGTCACAGTCACGTCGGACGAGCCGTCGTAGCGCTTCTCGCCGATGTTGAGGGCATGCCCCGCCGCGCCCCCTCCGCCCGCCGCAACGGAGAGCGGAACGAGCCCCTCTTCGCCGAGGTAACAGGGCGTGTAGACCCCCTCCGCGAGGCGGAAGAAGATGCCACCGACGGCAAGCTCTTCCGAGGGTTCGCTCTGCCCCTCTTTGCCGACCTCGATGATCTTATGCCCCTCGGTGACAAAGCCGTACTTGTTCACCCTGACGGAGGAATACACGCCCTCCGCGACCTTCTCCTCAAAGACGGACCAATCGCGCTCGTTGAAGAAGGAGAGGATCTGTTCGTGCAGGGACTCGACGGGCTTGAGCGGCGGCGCGCCGCAGGCGCCCGCGCGGCAGGGCAGGAGCACGAACGAAGAGGCGATCCGCTTCCCATTCATCGCGCTGTAAACGCCGATGAGCACCGACTCCGCGCTCAGGGAACAGATGCGGGGCATCTCGCACTCGTCGCCCGTGAAGAGCCGCTCGGCGGCTCCCCCCGCCCACATGACGACCGCGACGCGGCCGGGAAATTCCTCCCACTCTTCGTCGAAATCAAACTTCAGACGATAGACGCTGTTGAAGGACACGACCTCGTCGAACTCGGTCGACGCGATCTTGTTCCGCACGGTAATTGGAATGACTTGGTTCAAAAAAATATCCTCCCTCGGTGATTTTCTTCCTCCATTGTAGCGCCTCACCGCGGGAAAATGCCGCCTGTATGACAAAAACCCGCGAAAAATCGCGGGTTTTTCCTATATTATGTCTGACATAGTACTACGCAAAAGCGCCTATTCTGCGTTTTGCGTCAGATTTTTACCTCTCCGTGCGCGCCGAGGAGGGCTTTGTGCCGCTCGAGGATGGGATCGATCTCAGAAGCGATGAACTCCTCCGTCTGCTTCGGCGCCCGCCCGATAAACTTCTTTGTATCGAGGATCTCGCCGAGTTTGCCATGCACGGCGGCAAAAAGCGGGTCGCGCTCCACGCGCGAGAGAAGGTCGTTCTCCTTCCCCTCCCGCTTGACGGCGGCGCCCGCCTCCTGCGAGAGCACGCGGATGCGCTCGTGCAGCTCCTGCCTGTCTCCCCCGGCCTTCACACATTCCATGATGATATTTTCGGTCGCCATGAAGGGAAGTTCCGCGGCGATATGCTTTGCGATCACCTTTTCATAGACAACGAGGTTCTCCGCCACGTTGAGGTAGAGATTGAGCACGGCGTCGACGGTGAGGAACGCCTGCGCGTTGACGATGCGGCGGTTTGCCGAGTCGTCGAGCGTGCGCTCGAACCACTGCGTGGAGGCGGTGACCGCGCTGTTTATCGGAAGGGTGAGCATATAGCGGCAGAGCGAGCCCATGCGCTCGCAACGCATGGGATTGCGCTTGTACGCCATCGCGGAAGAGCCGATCTGCGAGGTCTCGAACGGCTCCTCGACCTCCTTCATGTTCTGCAAAATGCGGATGTCGTTGGAGAATTTATAGGCGCTCTGCGCGATGCCGCTGAGCACGCTGAGCACGTTGTAATCGAACTTCCTCGGATAGGTCTGCCCGGTGACGCCGTAAACTTTGTCGTAGCCGAGCTTCGAGACGACCCGCTTTTCGAGCTCCTTGACCTTCTCTTCGTCGCCGTCGAAGAGGTCGAGGAAACTTGCCTGTGTGCCCGTCGTCCCCTTCACGCCGCGGAGTTTGAAATGCGAAAGCAGATCAAAAAGGTTCTCATAGTCGAGCATCAGATCCTGCAGCCAGAGCGTCGCGCGCTTGCCGACCGTCGTCAGCTGCGCGGGCTGCAGATGGGTGAAGCCGAGCGTGGGCACATCCTTATACCGGAGCGCGAACTTTTTGAGCTTGTCCATGACGTTGACGAGCTTCTTCAGGATGAGATCGAGCCCGTCCCGCAAGATCATGAGCTCCGAATTGCAGTCGACAAAGCAACTCGTCGCGCCGAGATGGATGATCGCCCGCGCGGAGGGAGCGGCGTCGCCATAGGCCTTGACATGCGCCATCACATCGTGCCGCACTTCGCGCTCATAGGCCTCCGCCTTTTGATAGTCGATCTCGTCCGCATGCGCCTTCAGCTCCTCGACTTGCGCCTTCGAGATGGGGAGCCCCAACTCCATTTCGCTCTCGGCGAGCGCGATCCAGAGCGTCCGCCAGAGGCGGAACCGCTTCTCATCGCCGAAGTTCTTCAGCATTTCCTTGCTCGCATATCTCGTGGAGAGCGGGTTTTCGTAATACAATTTATCAGACATACCTCAAACCGCCTGTTCTTTCCGAATTTCGACCGTTTTTTGCGAAAAAATTACTTGATGCACTTGGGCAGAGGGTATTCGACGCCGAAGGTCTCTGCCGTGACCCGCTTCATCCTCTGCGTTTCGAGCGGCCTGTCGCCGTAATCGGTCCTCACCGAGGCGATCCCGTCGACCGTCTCCATCCCCTCCGTCACCTTCCCGAACGCGGCATACTGCCCGTCGAGATAGAACGCGTCGGCGTGCATCACGAAGAATTGCGATCCGGCGCTGTCGGGATTCTGCGCCCGTGCCATGGAGAGCACGCCGCGCTCATGCTTCAGGGGATTGGAAAAACCGTTCGCACGGAATTCCCCCTTGATCCGGTACCCGGGGCCGCCCGTTCCCGTGCCCGTCGGATCTCCGCCCTGGATCATGAACCCCGCGATGACGCGGTGAAAGATGAGCCCGTCATAAAACCCCTTCTTCACGAGGGCGAGAAAGTTGTTCACGGTGTTGGGTGCGATTTCCGGGAAGAGCTCCGCTTTGAAGCGCTTTCCGTTTTCCATTTCGAATGTGATGATCGGATTCATAGATCCTCCTTATCTTTGATATTCTTTGAGGTTGAAAACGCCGCTCCGCCTCTGCAGGGCCCGCGGCCGCAAAACGCTTATGGCTGTTCCTCGTACTTTTCGACCTTCGTTCCCGCCTCGCGGAAGAGCTCCATCGAAAATTCGTCGGGATAGCCCTCTTTGTAGACGACCCGCTCGATGCCCGCGTTGATGATCATCTTCGCGCAGATCACGCAGGGCTGATGGGTGCAGTATAAGGTCGCGCCGTCGATGTTCACGCCGTATTTCGCCGCCTGGATGATCGCATTCTGTTCGGCATGGGCGGCGTAGCAGAGTTCGGCATGCGTGCCGCTCGGGATGTTCTTTTCGATGCGCAGACACTTCCCCCGCTCGACGCAGGAGGCAATGCCCGCGGGCGCGCCGTTATAGCCCGTCGTCATGACCCGCTTATCGCGCACGATGATCGCGCCCACCTTGCGGCGGATGCAGCTTGCCCAGCTCCCGACTTGCTCCGTGAGTTCCATGAACCGTTGATCCCACTTATCCATTTTTCCCTCCCTCAGATGATCTCGGATCCATTATAGCATACTTCCCGCAAATCCGCAAGCGCTTATTCCATATTTATCCGGGGCCCTTTCCCGCGGCCCTCGGATACAAATTGCGGCAAAAAATTGATTTTCTCCCGTTCCTGTGATACAATGAAGGGGCGGGGAGGTCTTACCATGGAGAACAAAAACAAATACCCCATCCTGCTCGTACACGGTGTGGCGCTCAAAGAGGGCTCCATCGTGAAGGCGTTCGGACGGATCGGAAAGATCCTGCGCGAAGCCGGTTACGACGTGCGGACGGCGGACACGGACGGATTCGGCACGATCGAGGGCAACGCCGCGCAGCTCAAGGCGCAGATCGAGACGCTCGCGGCCGAGGGCGCGGAAAAGGTCAACCTCATCGCCCATTCCAAGGGGGGCATCGACGCAAAATATATGATCCTGCGGCTGGGCATGGGCGGCTCCGTTGCGTCGCTTACGACCCTGTCCACCCCTCACCGGGGCTCCGAACTCGCCTCGGGCATCTACCGTTGGCCCCGCTTCTTCAAGCGCTTTCTCGCCTTCTGGATCAACTTCTGGTACCGCCTCTTCGGAGACAAACGCCCGGATGCACTCACCGTCTGCCGCCAACTCTGCCTCTCCCCCAACGAGGAGCTCGATTCCCTCGGCGCCCTCCCCGAAGAGATCTTCTGCCAGAGCTATTCCTCCCGGATGAAGCGCAGCCGCGACGACTTTCTGATGAGCATCCCCCTCTACTTCTCCCGCCGCTGGGGCGCCGACGTGACCGACGGCATGGTCTCCGTCGAATCGTCCAAATATGCGGAGTACCGCGGGGACTGCCTCGACGGCGCATATTCGCACAGCGAGATCGTCGGCTACAGCCTCAAAAAGAAAAAGAGACGCGAAATCTACGATTTCTACCTCTCCCTCTGCGACGACCTCGCCGCCCGCGGCTTCTGAACCGCCAAAAGACAAAAAAATAAAACCCCACATATCGGCGCAAAGAGAAAATGGATACAGCACGATATACAGAGTTTTTGGTGGGGACTACAGGGCTCGAACCTGTGACCTCATGCACGTCAAGCATGCGCTCTAGCCAACTGAGCTAAACCCCCGTTCGATCAACACGAATATGATACACAAAAAAAAATTCGTTGTCAAGCATTCTTTGCCGAAAAGACGAATTTTTTTATATTTTTTTCGGAAAAAGCGCAATTTTTCCGCTGTCAATGTCTTCTATGCGGCAGAACGCCGCGGAATGGCGGTTTTCCCGCCGGGGACGGCCGACGGGGGCATCGGGTGTTCCGTCGGCGTATTTTTGTCTATTATGTCTGACATAGTACTATGCAAAACCCTATTTTTTGCGGTTTATTGCCCGAAATTCCGCTTTAATCGTACATTTCCGTCTTGGGAGAGCGTGAAAAGAGCGAAGTGATCGCCTCGCGGCAGCGCGCCTCGTCGTTCCCCTCTTCGCCGTAGCAGACCTTGTAGACGACCTCCGTGATGGGCAGATCGACCCCGTATTTTTTGCCGAGGAACAGCATCGCCTTGGAGGTGGCGACCCCCTCCGCGAGCTTTTCGAACCTCTGCCCCTTGGCGAGCATCTCGCCGTACATGCGGTTGTTCGAATAGCGCGAAAAGAGCGTCGTCTCGTAGTCGCCGAGGTGTGCGAGCCCGTAGGCGGAGAGCTCGTTCCCCCCCATCGCCTTGATGAGGCGCGCGACCTCGCGCGCGCCGCGGGACATCAGCGGCCCCTTGAGCGGCACACAGATAACGTCGAGCGCGCCCGCTGCGATCCCCATGACGTTCTTCGCCGCCGCGCCGATCTCGGTCCCGATGAGGTCTTCGCCGTAGTAGAAGCGGATGAGTTCGCTCCGGAAAGAATCCGCGAGGAAGCGCTTCAGCCGGTCGTTCTCCGAATCGATGACCATGCAGTTGGGCACGCCCTGCACAAAGCTCTGAATGTGCCCCGGCCCCACCCAGACGGCGATCTTTTCGGGAGAGACGCCGCTCTCGGTCAGCACTTCGGAGAGCCGTTTCCCGCTCTCCGCCTCGATCCCCTTCATACAGAGTACAAAGACCTTCTCCGAGACGGGATAGCGCATGATCCGTTGCATGAATCCGCGCAGGCCCTGCGCAGAGATGGAGATGACGATGATCTCCGCCCTCGTCACCGCCGCTTCGAGGTCGCAGGTGAGCGTGATCTTCTCGTCGAGCGAGATATATTCGTTGCGGCCCGTCTCCTTGAGGACGCGGTAGGAGTAGTCCTCCTCCGGCCCCCAGCTGTAGACTTCGTTGCCTTGGCGGGAGAGATACCATGCGATAAAGCTCCCCCATCTTCCGCAGCCCAAAACACTGATCTTCATATTCTTTCCCCCTCTTTCTTCGGTTTCAGATCTCCTTCCGCTCGATGAGCGCGCGGGAGAGCGTCACTTCGTCCGTATATTCGAGCTCGGAGCCGATCGGAATGCCGCGCGAGAGCCGCGTCACCCTGACGCCCAACGGCTTCAGCAGTTTTGCGATGTACATCGCGGTCGCCTCGCCCTCCACGTCGGGATTGGTCGCCATGATGACCTCCTTCACCCCGCCGTTTACGCGCTCCAAAAGCTCCTTGATACGGATATCGTTGGGCGTCACGCCGTTCATCGGGTCGATGACCCCGTGCAGCACATGATACATGCCCTTATACTCGTGCAGTTTTTCGATCGACACGACGTCTTTGGGCTCCTTCACGACGCAGATCGTGGAGGGTTCGCGCGTTGCGCAGATCTCGCACACCTCGCCCTCCGAAAAGTTACCGCAGATCTTGCAGAAACGCACCTTCTGCTTGGCGTTCATGATCGCGTCGGCAAATTCACGCGCCTCCCGTTCGGACATATTCACGATCTTATAGGCATAGCGCTGCGCCGTCTTTCTGCCCACGCCCGGGAGCTTTGTAAACTCATTGATGAGCCGGCCGATGGGCTCGATGAACACTTCCACTTAAAAGAGCCCTCCCATGCCGCCCATGTTGAACTTGCCCATCTTCTCTTTGTAGACCTCTTCCGCTTTCTTGTAGCCGTCGAGGATGGCGGCCATCACGAGGTCCTCGAGCATCTCCTCGTCCTCGGGGTCGATGACCGACTTATCGATCTCGATCCCGTCGATGATCTTCTTGGCGTTCATATACACGACGACCGCTTCTCCGCCCGCCGTGCCGACGATCTCCCATTCCTCGAGGAGCTTTTCGGTCTCCTGCATCTCTTCCTGCATCTTCTGCGCCTGCTTCATGAGGTTCTGCATTCCGGCGTTCCCCATGCCGCCGCCTCTGTTGAAATTTGCCATGATCTCTCCTTTCGATCTTATTTTGATTTGTTTATTTGATTTCGATGGGATAATCCTTGAAGTCGCGCTTCAGCTCGCTCTCCACCGAAAGGCCCTCCTGCTTGGGCCGTTCTTCCTTCAGGCGCACTTCGAAGTCGGTGATGCCGAGCTGGGAAAAGAGCTCCTCCATCGTCTTTGCATGATCCGCCCGACCGAGCAGCGAATACACTATCTGATTTTCGGTATAGAGCACGAGCTTAGCGCCTTCGAACGCCGCCTCGAGGTCTGCGCACATCGTGAAGAGCACGCCGTTGCGGCTGCCCTTGCGCAAGAGCCGCATGAACTTCCCGAATACAAATTCCGCGCTCATCCCCTCTGCGCCCGCCGCGGGCTG
>CANROI010000057.1 GCA_947632165.1 uncultured Clostridia bacterium | reverse complement strand
TGGCGCAGGCGCGCGCCCTGCTCGAGGGGCTGAACCTCACCGATCTGCCCTTTAGCAAGGAGTTGCCGCTCACGCCCCTGCATTGGATGATCGCGGACCGGAGTGGCGCGGTCGTCGTCGAGCAGACGGAAGACGGGCTCGCGGTCTATGAGAATCCTACGGGAGTCATGACGAACAGTCCTCCTTTCCCCGTGCAGATGAGCGTGCTCACGAACTATATGGCGCTCTCGATCGAGCCGCCCGTGAACAACTTTTCGAAGGCGCTTTCGCTCACGCCCTACAGCCGCGGCATGGGCGCAATGGGTCTGCCCGGGGATATGTCCTCGCAGTCGCGGTTCGTGAAGGCGGCGTTCGTGCGGTGCAATTCTCTCTCGGGCGAGGGCGAAGGGGAGAGCGTGAGCCAATTCTTCCACATTCTCGCCTCGGTGGAGCAGCCGCGCGGCTGCGTAAAGCTCGGCGAACACTATGAGATCACCATCTATTCGAGTTGCTGCAACGCAACGCGCGGGATCTATTACTACAGGACTTACGACAATTCGCGGATCCACGGGATCGACCTGCACCGCACCGACTTAAACGGCGAGAAGCTCGTCCGCTACCCGCTCAAGGCGGAGGAGATCGAGATCGAGCCGTAACGTTCGTAAAAACGTCAATGGAAAATATTGCGCCGCCCCGACCGATCGGTCGGGGCGGCGCTCTTTTCGGAAGTTGCGCTATCTACTTCCGCTTCTTTTTCTTTTTCAGACATACGATGATCGTGACGGCCGCAACGAGGAGGACTGCGCCCGAGACGCTCAGCCCAAGGACGAGCGGGTCGACCGCCGACCACTTCGCATACAGCTTCAGATCCCCGTTCACCGCAATGCCCTCCGCGGGGGTCGTAAAGTTCTCGTCGAGGTACCATCCCCCGAAATGTCCCTTACCTTCGGGCGGGGCCGCAAGCGCGAGCGCGCTCCCATAGGGCAGGGAGTCGGCGCCGACGAGCTCGCCGTCCGAATAGTAGGAGACGGTGTACAGGCGTAGCGTTTCGCGGAACACGGCGGAGACGGTGCGGTCCTCCGTCACGCGGCTGTAGGAGCCGTACCAGCGCTCGAAGGTGTAGGTGTATTGCGCCGTGCTCTCCTTCTGTGGCGGTTCGGGCGCCTCCGCGTCCGAATTTTCGCGCACCCGCTGCTCGGAGAGGATCTGCCCGTCCGCCTCGAAGACGACGGTATAGCAGCGGATCGAGGTATAGACGGCATGCACGGTCATTTCGCCCGTGACGCGGGCGGTATTCCGGTCCCACATGTAGAACTCATAGTCGAATTCCCCCGAAGCGTCGTCCGGCGGGTCGGGCGGCGGGGTCGCCGCCTCGCCGTAACTCACCTCTTCCTGCTTGAGAATATTCCCCTTGCGGTCGAGGAAGGTGACCCGATATTTGCGGATGCGCCGCTCATAGGTCGCGCGCACGGTCATGTCGCGCGTGACGTTCTCGAGATCCCGGTCCCAGCCCGAAAAGACGTATTCGTACTTCGCGTCGCTCGGCCTTGTGGGATCTTCGGGCGGGGTTGCCGCCTCGCCGTCCCGCACGACCTCCTCCTTGAGCAGGGAACCGTCGGCATTGAGGAAGGTCACGGCATGGAGGGATTCGTCCTGCAGAAGCCCGCTCCCCACGAGGCAGACGTCGATGGCATTTCGTGCCTCTTCGGGGAAGTCCAGCATCTGCGCGGCGGCGCGGAACTGTTCGGTGAAGCTCGCAAAGCTCGCGTTCGGCCGCAGGGCGCAGAGGGTCGCATACCAGAGGGTGCCGATGCGTTCCCGCGTGAAGAAAGAGGGCAGCTCCTTCCAGATCTTGTACTGCAGGTGGGAGATGATCGTGCTGTTGAAATGCACGCCGCCGTAGTCGCAGCCCGCGCGGTCATGGTCGTGGGAGAGGCGGCAGAGGGGATACATGTTGTTCACGTTGGTGCGGCTGTTGCCCGTCGGCGCGGAGATCGAGCGCACATAGGTGCCGTCCGGCACGCCGTTTTCCCCGATCGTCCAGAAGCGATCGTCGGTGAGTTCAAATCCCTCCACGAGCGCGCCGAAGATGTCCGAGAACGCCTCGTTGAGCGCGCCCGGCTCGTTGATGTAGGAGAGGTCACAGACGATGTCCGTGACCGCATGCTGGTATTCGTGCGCGATGATGTCCGCCGCCGCGGCCTGCCGGTAGAGCGCGCCGTAGCGGTTCCCGTCGCCGACGAACATCACCGCTGTGCGCGTCAGCGCATTGTAGCCGCAGTTGGCGTTTTCATATCCCGTGCCGTAATGCACGAGGATCTGGATCGGGATCTCCCCGTTTTGGACATGGTTTCCCGGGATGTCGTCGTTCCTGCCGTTGATCCCCTTGCGCACCGCGCCGATGTTTTCCTGTTTGGTGTAGAAGTCGTACGCGCGCACCGTATTGTAGTAGGCGCTCACCGCGATGTCGTCCGCAAAGACCGCGGAAGTTTCGCGGTAAGGGGTCCCGGAGCCCGTCGTCGCGTGATCCGCATTATAGGCATAGATGTTGCGGGTGTAGTCGGCAAGGGTGTATTCCCCGTTCTCCTCGTTGAATTCGACGCCGACGTTTACTTTGTTCCCGAGGGCGTCCGTCTGTTCGGTCATGATGAGGGGGGAGCCGAGCGGTTCGTTGAGCAAGATCTTCCCGTCGACGGCGGAGACGAGCACGCGGGCGCCGCCGCCCGAGATCTCATAGGCGGGCACCGCGGCGCCGTCTAACGAATAGATCTTCTCTTCGGCGGTTCCGCATTCGCCGAGGAGCTCCTCGGCGCGGGCGAGCGCCGCGTCCTCCCCGATCCGTTCCGCCGCGGGCGTTTCGGGCAGGAAGTTCGAATTGACGGAGAGCACCTTGCCGTGCCTGTCCACGGAGACGTTCACCCCTCTTCTGAACACTTCCTTCCCCTCATAGACCTGCTTGAAGCGGTACACCTTTCCATAGCCGACGTCGAGCACGCGCTCCAAAGAGAGTTCCTCCCTCGCGTCGGAGTATCCGAGCGTTTCGAGCGCCGTGTAGGGATCGCTCCCGATCGTCACATCTGCGCTCGCCTGCCCGCGCGGAAGTGCCGCGCCGCAGAGCGCGCCCAAAAGAGCGGCTGCCAGGATGATCTTTTTCATGGGCACCTCCGTTTTCGTACTTTATATAATCGCATGATACGCTCCGAATGTCGTTTTTTTGTGAAGAAACGATGAAAATCAGCGGGAAAATACGCTCTTTCCCGTCCGGTCCACGGCGACGATCAGGGGAAAATCTTCCACCTCGAACTTGTAGACCGCTTCGCTCAGAAGGTCGGGGAAGGCGATGCATTCCGCATGTCTGACGGCGTTGCCGTAGCGCGCGCCCGCGCCCCCGATCGCCGCAAAGTAGACTTTTTTGTTGCGCACGAGCGCCTCCCGCGTCTCCTCGCTCATCTCTCCCTTGCCGATCATGCCGCCGAGCCCGAGGTCGAGCAGGCGGGGGGCGAAGGAGTTCATGCGCGCCGAGGTCGTCGGGCCGCAGCTTCCGCATGCCTTGCCTTCGGGCGCGGGGCAGGGCCCCGCATAGTAGATGATCGCGTCCTTCAGGTCGAAGGGAAGGGGAGCGCCCCTGTCAAGCAGTTCGAAGATGCGGCGGTGCGCACAGTCGCGGGCGGTGTAGATCGTCCCCGTGAGGAGCACGGGATCGCCCGCATGCAGCGAGGCGAGCGCCGCTTCCGTGAGCGGCAGGGTGAGCTTTTTCATCATAGCACCTCCTTCTCGCAGCGCACGCAGTGGCATTGGATGTTGACCGCGACGGGCAGCCCCGCGATGTGGGTGGGGGCGATCTCGCAACTCACGCCGAGCGCGGTGACCTTCCCGCCGAAGCCCTGCGGCCCGATCCCGAGGGCGTTGATCCGATGAAGCGCCTCTTCCTCGATCTCTTGAACGTCGGCGCGGGGATGGCGGCTTCCGACCTCCCTGAGGAGCGCTTTCTTTGCGAGCAGGGCGCAGGAGTCGAAGCAGCCGCCGATGCCAACGCCCACATAGACGGGCGGGCAGGGACGGGAGCCCGCGAGCCGCACCGTCGAGACGATGGCATTCAGAATGCCCTCGCGCCCCTCCGCGGGCGTGAGCATAAAGAGGCGGCTCATGTTCTCGCTCCCGAAGCCCTTCGGAAGGAAGGCAATCTCGACGCCGTCTCCGCCGACGAGGTCGACATGCAGATGGGCGGGGGTATTGTCGCCCGTATTCTCGCGGGTGAGCGGGTCGCAGATGCTCTTTCGGAAGTTTCCGTCCCGATAGGCGCGGCGCACGCCGTCGTCCACCGCCTCCGCAAGGGGCGCGCCCGTGAGGCGGACCTCCTGCCCGAGCCTGATCAGCACCACGCTCATGCCGGTGTCCTGGCAGACGGGCATCCGCTCTCTTAGCGCGGTCTCCTCGTTTTCGAGGACGGTGCGGAGGGCGAACTTCGCGGCTCCCGTTTCGGCGCCCTCCGCCCGCACGAGGGCGGCGCGGCAGGAGTCGGTCAGGCGGAGCCCCGCCCGCCTTGCAAGGCGGTACACGCAGTCCGCGATCGTTTTCGTATCAAAGGTTCTCATAATACCTTATATTATAGAACAAATTTTCCGAAAAGGGAAGTTTTTTGTTGGAGTTTGAGAGAATTTTCGCTATAATAGAGATATGGAAAGAGATGAAGAACAATGGAAGGAGCCGCTTCCCTCGAAGCGGCTCGCGGAGAGCGGACTCTCCTTCACGGTGGGGGCGGCCCTTGCAATGCTGCTCTCCATGCTGCTCACCGTGATCGCCACTGCGGCGGGAGAGGGGGCGACGGGGGAGGATTGGTTCCTCTACCTCAGCTACCTCGTGCCACAGCTCGCTTTTTTCGGCGCGGCCGCGCTGTGGTTTTTTAGGTGCAAGAGCCCCGTGAAGGAGGTCTTTGCGCCCTGCCATCCGAAATATTTCATTCTCGTGCTGCTGCTCCAATTCGGGCTGCTGTTCTCGCTGTCCGAACTCAACGAGGCGTTCATCTCCCTGTTCGAACTCTTCGGCTATCGGGTGTCGGAGGGGCGCCTGCCGGATCTTGAGGGGTGGAACCTTCTGCCCGCGATCCTCGTGATCGCGCTCCTGCCCGCCGTCTTCGAAGAGCTCCTGTTCCGCGGGATCCTCACCCGCTCGATGCGCGGAAGGGGATGGGGGATCCTGCCCACCGTGCTCATCGCGGGAGGGCTGTTCTCCCTCTATCACGGCAATCCCGAACAGACCGTCTATCAATTTGTCTGCGGCGCCTGCTTTTCGCTCGTCGCGATCCGCTCGGGGAGCCTGTTCCCCACGATGCTCGCCCACTTTCTCAACAACGCCGTCATTCTCTCTCTCACCTCTTTCGGCTTGGGAGATATTTTTGCCGCTCTGCCCGTTTGGGGAAATATCCTGCTCATCGTACTCTCCGCGGTTTCCCTCGTCGGCACGCTCGTCTACCTCGTCTTCTTCGACAAGCGGGGCAACGGACGGGGAAGGCCCGAAGAGGGCACCCGCTTCTTCGTGGCGGCATGCGGGGGGATCATCATCTGCGCCCTCGAATGGATCACGGCGCTCGTCTTGGGGTTCCTCGCATGATCAAGGTGAATTTTGTCTGCGTCGGAAAGCTCAAAGAGCGCTATCTCAAAGAGGCCTGCGACGAATATCTCAAGCGGCTGACAAGATTCTGCAAGCCGGAAGTGAGGGAACTGCCCGAAAAAGTCTCGCCCAAAGAGGAGGCGGAGGAGATCCTGCGCGCCTGCCGCGGAAGGGTGATCGCGCTCGCCGTGGAGGGGGAGGAATGCTCCTCCGAGCGGTTTTCGGAAGCGCTCGCCGCATGTGCGGACAGGGGGGAGGAGATCACTTTTGTGATCGGTTCCTCCTGCGGCCTCGACGGAAGGGTCAAGGCGGCGGCGGACGGGCTGCTCTCTTTCTCGCAGATGACGTTCCCGCATCAGCTCATGCGGGTGATCCTGCTGGAGCAGGTCTACCGCGCCTTCATGATCCGCGCGGGGAGGGAATATCACAAGTAGGAATTTCACGAAAAATTTTTTGCTGCGCAAAATCTTTTTCCGTGAGGGGTTAAATTTCGGTTTTCATGTAACGTTATCGCCCACGCACGGTCTGCCTTGTACAGACATTAAGCCGAAGGGGTTCGGCAAATTGGGTCGCCCACGGCGGAAGTGAATTCCGCCTAAGGCAAGGGGTTCACGAGAAAGTTCACGAATTTCTTTGCTCGCCTGCGGCTTCGAAAAGAAATTCCGTGATGAAAAGTGCTTTTGAGGTTTAATTTGCCGAACCTCTCGTTCGCCTTGTCAAACAGTAAGCGCGAGGTGTCGCGCAACTTGTGTGCGCTGCCGCAGGGGAACCCTGCTTCGCGCCGTAATTTGGGGAAGCAAAGTCCCAAATATGTCATGCTGAGCCGCCACGAAGTGGCGTGTCGAAGTATCGCCTTGTTATGATTGCCGTTTCACGGCTACGCCGTGACAGCCAAACAAAGGACTTCCGAAAAAAGACGAAGTATTTTTTCGGAAAAAGTAGTAGCCGAGCGCAAAAAGAGCTTTTCGAAGAAAAGCGTGGAAAGCGTTTGTGCGGCGACGAAGCGAGGCGGCGGGTCATATCATGAGATATGGACGTCTATGAGGAAACGGCGGAGTTTTACGAACGGTTCACGGGGATGAAGCGCGTCTATGGCAAAAGCGCGGAGGGCAGAGAGCTCTTCGCTCTATTCGTCGGCAAGCAGGAATCCCCCGTCGGGATCTCCCAATATGCCATCCACGGCAGAGAGTATGTGACCGCATGGCTCGCCTTTCATCATGTCCGCGTCGGCGTGAGGCGGGGTGGGGTCTGGATCCTGCCGCTCGCAAACCCGGACGGCGCGCTCCTGTCGCAGGTCGGCCTCGCCGCGGCGGAAGAGGAGCGGCGCGGGACGCTCATCCGCATCAACGGCGGGAGCGACGATTTCTCCCAATGGAAGGCGAATGCGGAGGGCGTCGATCTCAACGTCAATTTCGACGCGCATTGGGGAACGGGAAAGCAGAACGTCTTTGCGCCCGCGCCCGGAAACTTTGTGGGGCCCGCGCCTTTCTCCGCGCCCGAAACGGCGGCGCTCAGGGCCTTTACCGAGCGCGTCCGCCCCGACTTTACGGTGAGCTGGCACACGAAGGGGGAGGAGATCTATTGGCAGTTCCGCCAGCCCCCGCTGCGGGCGCTGCGGGACGGGCGGCTCGCTCGCATCCTGCAGACGGCGACGGGCTATCCTTTGAGGGAGGCGCGTGGCTCGGCGGGGGGCTACAAGGATTGGTGCGTGGAGAAGATCAAGATCCCCGCATTCACGGTGGAAGTCGGGAGCGACCGCCTTGCCCATCCCCTCGGGAGGGAGGCGCTCGGCGGGATCATCCAAAGAAACGGAGACGCGCTCCGCGCGCTCACGGAAGGATTTTGAATGGACGAAAAATTCATGCGCGAGGCGATCAGGCTCGCGGAAAAAGCGAAGAAGAAGGGCGAAGTGCCCATCGGCGCGGTCGTGGTGTACCGCGGGAAGATCATCGGGCGGGGATTCAACCTGCGCACCCGTCTGCAGATGGCGACGGCGCATGCCGAAATGCGCGCGATCGACGCCGCCTGCAGAAAGCTGCGCTCCTGGCGGCTCCCCGAGGCGGAGATCTATGTCACGCTCGAGCCCTGCCCCATGTGCATGGGCGCGATCCTGAACGCCCGCATCGACCGGGTCTTTTTCGGCGCCTACGAACAGAAGGGGCGGAGCCTCACCGCGGAGCTCGCGGAGGCGAATCTGCTCAATCACAGGACGGAGGTCGTCGGCGGCGTGCTGCAGACGGAATGCGCGGCGGTGCTCACTTCTTTTTTCACCGAGATGCGGGAACGCGAAAAGAAAAAGAAGGGCAAGTAAAAAAGGCGCGAAAACGCGGGCGAAACGGTTGACTTCACGGGCAAAAACAGATACAATAATAAGCGCGTAAATCAAACGAGGAAAAACATGATTACACACGGAAACGAAATCAAGCTGTTTGCAGGGAACTCCAACCTCCCCCTTGCGGAGGCGATCGCAAAGAAACTCAACACGGCGCTCGGCGCGGTCGAAGTGAGCAAATTTTCCGACGGGGAGACGAGCGTCCACTTTGCGGAGACGGTGCGCGGCAAGGATCTGTTCATCATCCAATCCACCTCTTCGCCCGTCAACGACAACCTGATGGAGCTGCTCATCATGATCGACGCGGCAAAGCGCGCTTCCGCGGGCAGAGTTACG
>CANROI010000056.1 GCA_947632165.1 uncultured Clostridia bacterium | reverse complement strand
TTGGTGACCTTGCCGGGAATCGAACCCGGGATTGCGCCGTGAGAGGGCGCCGTCTTAACCGCTTGACCACAAGGCCGCAATTTGATTTACTTCGTGATTATACCATACTTCCGCCCATCTTGCAACCGATTTTGGGCGTCCTTTTACAAAAAATTCCGTCTTTTGCGAATTTTCAAATAAAAAGACATCCGCCTGTGCCGCAGTTCGGAAAAGGTGAACCCGCTTCTCGCAGGTGGGTGCGCCGCAGCCGATCCTCGGACTTTCCGCAGTTCGGTGCAGACCTTGCCTATACCGACTGACGATCGCTCCCGGTTTTTCTCTGTGGATTACGCAATCGCCGAACTCCGTACACCGCAGGTGTCCTTATCTATTATATCAAATGCCGCGGCGGAATGCAACCGCGGGAGCATACTTTTTTCAGGCAATTTTATCCGAGATCCACCCATTGCACAGTTTCCGGCAATTCCTCCCGTGCGCACACGGTGAGGACATACTCCCCGGCGGAATAGATCTTAAAGGCGCAGTCCTCTTCCCTCCCCTCCCGCACGACCTTCCGCGCCTCGGGCAGGAGACGGATCCGCTCCCATCCGGTAAGGCCTTCCCCCGTCATTTTGAGGTAGCTCTCCCGCATGGTCCAGACTTCCAGAAACGCGCGCATGCCGCCGGAGCGCATCAGATACGCCCGCTCCGCTTCGCTCAGACGGGGAAGAATGTGCGCAAAATTTCTCTCTCTGAGCACCTCGATGTCGCAGCCGACCTCCCCCGAACGGGAGAGCGCCAGTGCGACCTTCCCGCCGCTGTGGGACAGATTGAAAAAGAGCCGCCCGTGGAGCGGCTTCCCGTGTGCGCCGGTTACGATCGTCTCCCCTTCGATCCCGTACTCCCGCAGCTTGCCTTCGAGCAGCATCCGGGCGCCGAGCGCCTCCCTCCGCTTTTCGGGCGAAGGAAGGCGTACAATGCGTTCGGCGCGTTCAAGGGGGATCCCCCGAAGTGCCGCAGGCGCCTCCGAAGGATCGGGAAGCCCCGCCGTATCCGCGACATAGACCTCGACCATCGCGCGCTCCGCTGCTTAAAAGCCCTGTATGACGGGGAGGCGCATTGTGAGCACGTTGAGATTCCCCTGCGTGCGGTAATAGACGTCTCCGCCGATCGAGCGGACGAGCGACATGCCCGTTCCGCCCTCTCCGAGCGCGTAGGATGGCTTATCCGAAAGGGGATCGAAGGGCTTGCCGTCGTCGGTGAAGCGCAGGATGAGGGTGCCCTCTTCCCGGCTGCAATTCAGATGGATATAGTTCGCGCCCGACTGCGAAACGATGTTGCCGAAGATCTCTTCGCAGACGAGGAGGATCTTCTTTCTGCGGGGATCGCCGCCGAGCCATTCGAGCAGCAGATCGCGCATGGTCACCGTATCCGCATAGTCGGCGCGGAAGCGGCGCTGCAATCCGTTGGGATAGTAGAGCGCGAGCACGGCGAGGTCGGCATCCGTACCCGAGAAGTTTTTTACCGTTGTGACGAGCTCCTCCGCGACATATTCGGCGCCGAGGGGAGAGACGAACAGCTCCTTCGCCGCGTCGAGCAGCCGGTTGAAGCCGAAGGCGCCCTGCTTGGGGTTCCGGGCGGAAGTCACGCCGTCCGAATAGAGCACGAGCCCCTGCCCCGCATGGAGCGGGAAGATGAACTCCTCGGGCGTGAAATCCTCATAGGCGCCGAGCGGCAATCCCGCACGCATGCGCAAAAAACCGGCGAACCCGCCCACAAAGACGGGCGCGGGATGCCCCGCGTTCGCAAAGTGCAGTTCCCCCGTTTCTGGGTAAAAGACGGCGATGAACGCGGTGGCGAACAGATCCTCCGCGTTGCCGTAGATCGAGCGGTTGAGCGCGATGAGCGCCTCCGAGAGGGACTTCCCCGCGAAGACGGAAGCGCGCAGTTCGCTCTTGATGCGCGAGGCGAGCATGGCGGCGGGCAGGCCCTCCCCCCAGACGTCCCCGACGGCGAGGAAAATGCGCGCGGGATCGATCGCAAATGCGTCGAAGAAGTCCGCCCCCACCGAGCGGGAGAGTTCGGAGCGCCCCGCGACGCCGTAGTTGAGCGCGTCGAAGGCGAGGCGTTCGGGAACGGCGCTGCGCAGCACGCTGCGCGCGATCGACAAGCGCACCCGCTCCTCCGTCTCCGCCGCGACGAGCTTCCGCGCGTCCTCGAGCAGCTGCAAAGTCTTTTCCGACTGCCGCGAGATCTCCCCCGAGAGCGCCATCAGGCTACCCCGCGCAGGCACTTCCTCCGTCTTTGCGCCCGCCGCGACGTTCTCCGTGAACTTCCCCATGGCCCTCGTGAGCTTTCTGACGGGGCGGGAGACGCCGACGCGGAGCAGGATCGCCGCGCCGATCACGGCTATGAGGACCGCGAGAACGGGCGGAATGAGCTCGAAGAGCAGGCGGGAGAGCGTCTCCTGCCCGAAGTTGAAGTCGTCCGCGGCGGCAAGCATGAGCACCCTTACGACAGCGTACACGGCGACCGCGCCGATCAGCACGGCGAAGAAGATCGCCAAGGGGCGGAACAGCGAGCCCCTGCCCTTGTTTCGGTTATCGTTTGTTCGTTTCATCGCTTCCCTCACAGAATATTCAACCGCTCGGAGAGCCCGCAGATGCGCAGCGATTCCGTCACCGCGGATGAGACGCGGATGAGGGAGAGCCTGCCGCTTCTGCGGCGCATCGCCCGGTCTGCGAGCACCAACTGCCGCAATCCCAATGAGGTGATGTATTCCACCCCCTCGAGATCGAGCACAAGCTCGGAAACGTCGCCGCCGAGCCCGGCGATCTCCGCGCCGAGCATGCGCGCGGACTCTGCGTCGAGCATGCCCTCGATCGAGAGCATGACGGCGTTGCCGTCCACCGTCTTTGCAATTTCCATCAGAATTCCTCCTTCGGACCGGCGCACGCCCGCGGGCGGGCCGAAATCAAAAGCGCTCCCTGCAAGAGAGCGCCCGCGAATGTTATTTCTGCAACTTGTTCATCATATCCACGATATCTTGCACGGTCTTTACGTTTTCAATCTCCCCTTCCGGTAGGGTGATATGATAGTCGTCTTCGAGCGCCATCATCAACTCCACCACGTCGAGGGAGTCGGCGCCGAGGTCCTTGACGACTTCCTGTTCGGGACGGATGCTCCCCGCGTCGATGCCGAGCTGATCGGAAAGCATGTTACATACTTTTTCAAACATAATAAAACTCCTTCTTCCGCGCCGCGGAGGCGCGCGTTCGTTGTTTTCATTGTACAACGATTCGCATGAAATGTCAACCCTTTTGCAAAAAAAGTTTTCCCCGCCGATCGAGCGTGAAAAATTAAGGCGCGCGGCGAAATCGCCGCGCGCCCAACGTTTTTCGGATCAACCGACCGCCTCGGGAATCGAGAAGGTACTCGTGCCGTTCGGATCCCAGACGAGCTCGATGGGCTCCCACACATCATAGTCCTCGTAGCACTCGATGGTATAGCTCATGCTGCCGCTCCAGGACGAATAGTTGACGCTGATATAGTACACTCCGTCGTATGTATGATCTGCGAAGGTGAGATCCGCAGTGTAGAACATCGCGTTGTAATAGGCCTCGATCTGGGGCGTGAAGGTCATCTCTTTGCCCTCGTATTCGCCCGTACCGCGGAAGGTGATCGCTCCGCCGTCGTAACGGTAATAAGTCTTGCCGCCGTACTCGAAGCTGTCGCCCTTGGGAAGCGGGATCGTCTCCATGCCGTCGGATGTGAAGACCTTCATCTCGTCGCCGTCGACGGAGTAGAGCCAGGGGTTGCCCGGTTCGATGACGACAAACGTATCGCCGATGATGAAAGGAGCGAGATCGCTCGCCATGTAGACCGCCGCATACTCCTCGCCGCAGACGGCATCCGAATAGGTCTTTGCGCCGCGGTCGAGCAAGAAGAGCTTTTCGACCTCCTGGCCCATCTCGTCGTAGGCCGTGGCGATGACGGCGTCTTCGCCGTACAGCGTGTAGAGGGAGACGGTCATCATGCCGTAGGCAGTGGAATAGTAGGCAAGTTTGTTGCCGAGGAGGTTGAGCACTCTTCCGTCGTCGCTGACGAACACGCCCGCATTCTCCTCGCGCTTGATGCAGCAGTAGAGATCGCCGTAGCCCGCCTGATAGAGGCAGGTCTCATAGACCACCTTGCCCTCTTCGGTGTTGAGTTCGATGACCGTGAGATAGCCGTCCGAATAGTAGATGCCCTCTGCGAGGAACTCTCCGCCGTACGATGCCGACACATTGCCGTGCCCGTCGAGGGTGAAGATGAGCTCTTGATCCTCGAAGGGATCGCCGCTGTCCGTGACCGCCGTCCAATCCCCTTCGAGCCCGTCGCGAGCGGCGAACGTGCCGTCTTCATAGACGTCGTAGGTGAAGGCGAAAGATGCAAAGTACTGCACCCTTGCGCCCGCCGTGAAGACATAGACCGATTCTTCGTAATCCATGAGCGCTTCGTTGTAATGATGGCCATAGAAGCCCATCAGCGAACTGCCCGTATCGTCGGTGAACTGCGCGCGGAAGGCAAAGCCGTCCATGCGGATCTCGCCCTCGGCGCCCGCATATACCATGGGTTCGCTCTCCTTTGGGCAAATCGCATATTCGACAAGCCAGGTCGCTCCGAGCGGCATCCTTTCAAGACAGAACACGAATTCGAAGGATTCCATCTCATCGTCATCGAAGGTGGCGGTGTAGATCGTATCGCCGAAGATCGTGGTCCCGGTCTGCTTGTAGCTCCCTGTGATCGGGGTGGTCTCGTACGTCTCATAATCGGTAATCAGACAAGTGAAGCCGCCCTCGCCGTCGACGAGGAAGTCCTGATAGTCCATGAAATCGAACACATAGGGTTCCTGGACCAGCTTGACGAAGGTCTTTGCTTCGCGGTCGTAGCGGAAGTAAGCCGTGACGCTCGAGGATGCTCCGTCGAGCGCGTACCCCTCGAACGCGAAGTAATATTTGTCCGACCCGAGCTCCGTGATATAGCCGTAATAGTCATCCGCATTGTAGTAATAATTCTGCGAGGTGAACGTGCCGAACCAGGCCTCTTCGCCGTCGTACCAATAGCCTTCTGCCGTGATCGTATCATAGAGCCCGTGCGTGTAGAACTCTTCACTTGCGAAGATGCGGAGCTCTCCGTCTGTCTCGCTGTTGTAGCCGTCGTAGAGCTTTACGCCGTCTATTTCGCAGGCGTACCAGAAGCAGTAAGTGGAGTAGCCGTAATAGTACAGGGAGTAGAAAGATGCGGTTTCGAACACGTCATCTTCTTTCACGTTATCCCTGAGCGCCGTGCGCGTGAAGGTGTAATAGGTGTTGCTGCCGAGCGCTTTTGCGGTGCAATAGCCGATCGCCGCGGGGTAGATGTTGCCTTCTTCATCGCCGTAGTACACCTCGGTATACCGGCTGCCCGCGATGCCGTTCACTTCCCTCTGCTCCATGACGAGGATGGGCGTACCGATCGCATCGCCCTCTTCGGTGTGCATGAGGACGCCCATCTCGGTGCGGTCGTCCCAGGATACAAAGGTCCCGTTCTCGTTGAGCAGGAAATAGCGGTAGCCGCCTTCAAAGTCGGCGGCGATGACATAGCTGTTCTCCACAATGGAGGGATAGGAATAGTACATCGCGCTCGTGCTCTCTTCGCCGACCGTGAGGAAAATGCTGTCTTCGAAGACCCCGAAGCCGTCGACGTCGAGCGTCGCCTCTGCGCCGTCTATCGTTCCCGTGTAAATGCCGTAGGTATCGTTCCGGGAGAGGCAGATCCCCTCATCGGCATAGAGGAAGAAGTGGTACATTTCGGCGCCGTTAAAGACGGCGACGAGGTAACTGGGGCCCGCCGGGCCCTCGAGCACCCCTTCGACCGCATAGGTGAAAGGATATTCTCCCTCCGCGCTCATCATCGTTGCGGTATCGATGCCGTTGAACGAGAACACGACGCCCGTATAAGAGAAGTAGAAGCTGCCTCCGGCCACGTTGCTGACTGCGATATCCGTATAGTCGCCCGCCTCGCCGCCGATGATGGCAAAGCAGGGCTCCCCGGTCGCTACGCTCGAGCCGAGCAAGAAACAGATGTCGAGCCCGTCGTCATCGTCGCAGACAAAGCGGAAGTTTCCCGACTCGAAGTCGATAAAGTATTTGCCGTTATGAACGGTCTCGTTCCCCTCTTCGTCGGTGACGGTGATGGACGCGCCGTCATAGCCGTCCGTCATGGTGAGCACGGTGCTCTTATCCACGATCATCTCGATGGTATCCTCTTCGGGATTGTAGACCGAGACGTAGGAATAGAACTGCCTTCCCTTCGCCATCTCTGTCCCCATGTGATAGAAGGAGAATTGCCCGTCGTCATTCACGATGCCCGTGATTTCGACGGTGCCGATCATCACACGGAAGACTCTCCCCTCGATCGTTCCCTCGAAGCGGGCGCCCGCGCGGTCGAGGATCACTTTCCCCTCGCTCTCACGGGGCAGGAACAGGTAGTCGGATCCGCCGAAGACATCGGTATAGGCAAGATCCCAAACGGCATACAGCGATCCGCTCTCCTCCGCGAGCGGATCGCCCGTGTGATAGTCGACCTCGCCGCCCCGCGTCTTGGACCAGCCCGCGAAGATGCGATCGTCCGCCGACCAGAACTGTTCGGGCGCGGAGTACGTTTCGCCGTGCTTGAATTGGGCCGTCTCGCTGCCCGTGAACGCATCGTCGCCCGGATAGAAATTCACGGTGTAGATCTCACGGGTGTAGTAAAATTTGAAGAGGTTCTCCGCGGCGCGGTCGGTGAGGGTGAGCTTGGAGACTTCGTCCGCGCTCTCCGTCTTGACGAACCCTTCGAGTTCGGGGGCGCTGACGGTGACTTCGACGCCGGAGAGCCCGCTGTAGTTGAGCGTATCCGTGAGGACATACTCCCCTTCCGCATCGAGCTTTTCGCCGTACAGATTCACGGAGTAGGCAACCGTGTATTTCGCGGTGAGCGTGAGCCCTCCCTCCGGCATGGTCTTGCTCTCGGACAGGGGCGCGTCGCCGTCATACCAGCAACCGAAGGCGAGCTCGCCCTTGACGGGGCTCAGATCTTTTACCGCGTCCGCAACGTTCGCGCCGACGGCAACCTGCACCGTCTGCCCGGAGGAGAGCGTTCCTCCGTCGAGATCGAGGGTCAGGGTCGCCGCAGGGTCCCACTTTGCATAATAGGTCGTGCTCTTTTCGGGCGCCGTGATGCTGCCCTTGGCGGCCGTGCCCGTCAGATCCTCCGAGGCATACCAGCCCGCAAAGAGGAAGCCCTCTTTTTCGGGCGCGGGCAGATCGACCGTACTGCCCGGCTCCGCCGTAACCGATTCGCACTCCGTTCCGCCGTTCGTCACAAAGGACAGCTTGACGGAATTCGTGCATGCAACCATCAGCGTAAGCGCCAACGTGAAGATCGCGATGAGCACGATCATTGCGGCACGCTTTGCATGTTTCATTTCCGATTCCTCCTGATGAAATTCCGGGTCCCGGATATAATAATGTATATTATAAACCGTATAAATTCATAACGCAAACATTTTTCCATTAGAATTTTTTATATCGGCTATAAGCCCCGCTTATAGATTGAATTTTTTTAACAAAAAACGTCCCCCTTATCGCCTTGCGGCGGGGAACGCTTCGGAGAGAGCGAGGCGCCAGACCTCCTCGGAAAAACGGGGATTGGCGGGCGAGGTCGACGGCAGTTTCACCGTCATGGGCAGAAGGTCCGGAAAGCGCTTGCCGAGGATCTCATACGGCTTGCTTCCGTTCGTGAAGATGGCCTCGACGGCGCTCGCCTCAAGCAGGGCGGGGAGATCGGCAACAGTTTCGGCGCGGATGGAGGCATCGGCGGAACCCTTGATCTCGCAGCTTGTCACGATGTCCCAGAGCGCGACGCGGCGGCGGAGGAGAAACGCCTGCTTCTCCTCCGCCGAGGGAGGGATCTCCTCGCCGAAGAAGCCGCACAGCGTGCGCCAGAACCTGTTCTGCGGATTGCCGTAATAGAAGCCGACCGCGCGGCTCTTGACCGAAGGAAAACTTCCGAGGATGAGCACGCGGCTGTCGGGCGCGATGACGGGCGCAAAGCCCGCGGGACGGGCCGTCATAGTTCGATCTGCTTTTTGAGGTTTCCGACCGAGGAGACCGCGATCTTCGAGAAATCGAAGCTCGACGCGATCGCATCCATCACGTCGTCGCGGGTGAGCGCGACGATCTCGCGCATGCGTGCCTCGTAGTCGTAGATCTCATCCTTGTAGAGGAGCTGTTTGCCGTAGGCGAGCATCTGCGAAGAGGTGCTCTCCTG
>CANROI010000055.1 GCA_947632165.1 uncultured Clostridia bacterium | reverse complement strand
TCTTCGATGTTCATCGTTGCGATGACGAGACGGAGCTGGCCGAAGATGATGTCCCGCGCGAGATCGGAGATCTGCGAGAGGGAGAGCATTCTCAGGCGCTCCGCGGCGTTCTGCATGACCGAGGGATCGGTGGAGACGCCGACGGTGAAGATACTCGGCACGTCAATCCGGATGTTCTGCTTGGAGAGCGCGCTCTTGAGGTCGACGCTGATCGCAAGCGGAGTCAGATCCATGAAGGTGTACTTCTGGAAGAAGGGCGCCACAAACGACGCGCCGCCGTGCACGCATTTCGCGCTCCGGTAAGTGCCGTCGGGATTGGGCTTGATTTTACCGTAGATGATCATGATCTTATCGGGCGGGCAGGTCTTATAGCGCACGGCGATGGTGAGCACGACGAGCGCGATGATGAGCACCGCCACGACGATGATCGCAATAATTGCGGTAGGCATGGTGTCTTTTCTCTGCTCCTTATGATTTTTTCTCTATTTCTGCGGCTTTGCCGTAAAAATCTTTCTTTTCCACGACGGCGAAGTCGTCCGAATAGCCGACGATCTCCACCTCCGTATCCACGCCGAGCCGTTCGCCGTCCGTGACCGCGTCGAGCTCCATGAACTTGCCCTGCGCCGTGAGGGTGATCTTCCCCCTGCCGCCGCGCGCGGCGGGAATGCTCACATAGACGGTGGCGCACTTCCCGATGAGCTTCTCCGTCTCGAGATTACCCGAGCAGACGAGCTTTGCCACGCCCTTGAGCGCAAATCCGACGCCGAGGAGCGCGACGGCCCCCGTCGCGATAAAGATGAGGATGGGCGCCCAGATGTTATCGATCGCGTTCGCCGCGGCAAAGCCGCACCAACCGCCCAGCGCAAAGAACGCCGTCAGCCCCTTTACCGTAAAAAAGGAGAGCCCGCCGTCCGTGTCGCCGTCGCCGTCAAAGTCGTCGATGTCGCCGTCGCCGTCGAGGTCTCCCCCGCCGAAGGACACGACGAGCAGGATGATCTGCACGATCAGAAGCGCCGTCGCAGCGATCGCCATCCAGAAAAAGACATGTTCGAGTGCGCTCAGACTTTTCAGCCATTCCATGTGCGATAACCTCCGTTACAGTATTTATATACCCGCTTGCGGCATGTTTTTAACAGATTTCTCTTTCAGTTCGGGTGGTCAGTCAAGAAACAGTACGGGCACGCCCTTTTTTTCGGCGTACCGCACGGTGTACGCCGTGCCGCCCGTCTCCCGCTTGCAGTAGGCGAGCACCACGTCGGCGCAATCCACCATATAGCGGTCGCGAAGGAGAAAGCATCCGCGCTCGAAGGCGGGCAGGAGCACCGTTTCGCGGTCGCACCATGAAAGCAGCCGGTCGTATTCCTCCCGCTCCGCGAGCCCAAAGTGACGGGAAAACCCCCGGTAGGGGATGCACGCCTCGAGGTAGAGGCGGTAGCGCTGCCTCAGCCCGACGAGGCAATTGAGCGCGGCGAGGTCGAATCCCTGCGCCATGCCGCAGAGAAAGCTCGTACAGCCCCCCTTTATGAGTTCTTCGATCTTGTCGGTCAGCCCGTTGAAATCGAACTCCGGGGGGAGGTCCCGGTGCCCGGTCAGGGCGCAGACTTGGGGAAATTCTCGGCTCATTTCAGCGGATCGCTCCTCTCTTTTCCCCTGCCGCGGGGATATTTTTCGGGCGTCTTTTTGATCTTGAGGGTCCACACGATCTCCCGCTTGCCGTACCCCTCGGGCAGGGAAAATGCCAACACGCCCCCCTCTTTTCCGCCGAGGACGGAGATCGCCCGCGCGGCCTCCCGCCGCTCTTCGGCCGCGTCGCCCTTATAGGCAATGAACCGCCCCCCGACTTTTACGAGCGGGAGACAGTATTCGGCAAGGGTATTCAGCCGCGCGACGGCGCGGGCGCAGCAGACATCGAATTGTTCGCGGTACTCCCCCCTCGCCGCGTCTTCGGCGCGTAGGTTGCAGACGGCGACCTTAAGACCGAGCCGCTCCGCCGCGACTGTGAGAAATTCGCACTTCTTTTTCACGCTCTCGAAGAGCGTGAAAGAAAGATCCTCCCGCACGATCGCGAGCGGAAGGGAGGGAAACCCCGCGCCCGAACCCACTTCGGCGACGGCCGCCCCTTGGGGAAAGAGGCTCTCCCCCGCGATCGAATCGAGGAAATGCTTATAGCGCATCTCCTTCTCCTCCGTCACGGCCGTGAGGTTGAACTTTTCGTTGTATTCAAGCAGCAAAGCGCGGAAGAGATCGAACTTTTCCCGCTTTTCCCCCGTGATCGTTGCAAGCGCCGTCTTTTCATCCATACTCCGATTATACCATAGAACGGGGCGGGATGCAAGCGTCTTGCTTGATTTCGCCCCTTTCGCCCCCCCTTTTTCCACGAAACGGCGGTGAAAAAGTTTGCTTCTTTTTCCACAAAGTAGAATTCTCTGTGGAAAAGCCTCCGCTTTTTCGCCGCTCAGTTCCGCCCCCTTTCGCCGCGGTTTTTTTGCCCCGGAACGCGGGGTGGAAAACCCGCTCTTTTCCACCTTCCGTCCACAGCTTTCTCCCCCCTTCCTCCACAACTTTTTCCACACATTCTTTTTTGAAAAACTCCCGATTTTGCTTGAATTTTCCGCGCATTTTCGCTATAATAGAGGTATCCGAAGGCGCGGGACGCGGTTATGAACATTTCCACCGCCTTTATTAGTAATATTAGTACCATTTACTTCTTATATATTAAGAATCTCAAGGAGGATCTTATGAAATTCGTATGCGACGGGCTCTCCCTCGCGGAGGCGGTAGTAAAGACGAGCAAGGCGTGCGCCGTGCGCACGACGGCGCCCGTGATGGAGTGCATCAAACTCAGCGCGCAGGGCGACGGCGTCACCCTGCTTGCGACGGACGGCGAACTCTCCATCCGCAAGACGATCGGGGCAGAAGTGCTCGAAGAGGGCGAGACCTGTGTGCCCGGCAAGCTCTTTTCCGATTTTCTCTCCAAGCTCACCGACGTGGAACTCACCGTTTCGACGGGCCCGCGCGGCATGGAGATCGGATACCTCGATTCCGTCTCCTATCTGCAGGTGCTGCCCGCCGAGGAATTTCCGCGCATCGACCTCGAGATTGGCGAAAATTACTTTGTGATGAAGCAGGGCGCCCTCAAAAAGCTCATCGCGGAGACCGCATTCTGCTGCGCGCAGGACGATTCCCGTCCCATCCTCAAGGGCTGCCTCTTCGAATTCAAGGACCGGCTCGAGGCGACCGCCCTCGACGGCTACCGGCTCGCCGTTTCTTCGGCGGAACTCTTGAGCAAGAGCGGCGAAAAACAGGTCATCTGCCCCGCGAGGACGCTCAACGAGATCTCCCGCTCCCTCACGGAGGACGACAAGGAGATCACCGTTTATACGCAGGGCGGCATGCTCCTTGTGGAGCTGGCGGACATGACCATCGTCTCCCGCCTCTACCAGGGGGATTTCATCCGCAAGGAAAGCGTGATCCCGCCCTCCTTTACGACGACGGTCACCTTGCCCCGCCTCGACCTCATCGGCAGCGTAGAGCGCGCCGCGATCCTCATCCGCGGGGACAAGAACAACCTCGTCACCCTCGAGATCGGCGGCGAGACCGTCAAGATCAACTCCTCTTCGGAGAGCGGCAACGTCTCCGAGGTCGTGCGCGCCTATATCGAAGGGCGCGACCTCGTGATCTCCATGAATGCAAAGTATCTTTTGGACGGGCTCCGCGCCCTCGACGAAGAGGAGGCGATCCTCTCGTTCAACGGCCCCGTGTCCCCCTTCATTCTCCAGAATAAGGGCAAGAAAGAGAGCCTATATTTGATTTTACCCGTCAGAAATGCGCAATAATCGCTTGACGAAAGGCGGGAAATTCTTTATAATCAAAAAACAGAGGGCTTTTGCCCGGAAAAAGATTTCATCCTGAAGGAGTATCGATATCATGAAAAGGACCTATCAGCCCAAGAAGAGACAGAGAAGCAAGGTGCACGGCTTCCGCAAGAGAATGGCGTCTGCGGGCGGCAGAAAAGTGCTCAAAAACAGAAGAAACAAGGGGAGAAAGCACCTCTCCGCATAACACGGGCGCATGAAGTATCTGCCCCTCAAAAAAAAGAAAGAGTTTCAGAGAGCCCTCAAGGTGGGCAAACGGGCGTATGCCGCGACGCTGAGCGTCGTCTACTTTCCGTCGGAACGGATCCGATATGCGGTCTGTGTGGGGAAGAAGTACGGCAAGAGCGTGCAGCGCAACCGCCTCAAGCGCCTGCTTCGGGAGGCTTTCCGCGCGCAGGCGCCCTCGCTTGAGGTCCCCTGCACCTTTCTTTTGATCCCGAAAATTTCCGATCGCTACGCGTATTCCGCTTTCCGGCGGGATATCGGAGTGATTTTTCGCAAGGAAAAATTGTGTCGCAATCCGTGACGAACGAACTCAGGAAATTGCGCCGGACGCTTTTGAGACCGCTCAAGGCGGCGCCGATCGGCATGATCCTCTTCTATCAGAGGCATCTCTCCCGCCACACCTGCCTCTTTGTTCCCACCTGCTCGGAATATACGAAGCGGTGCATCAACAATTGGGGCGCGGTCGTGGGGATCTTGCTCGGAATCTGCAGGATCCTCCGCTGCAATCCGCTCTCCCGGGGCGGCGCGGATCCCGCACCCGAGGTCTTTTGGAAGGTCCGCTGGCTCGTGTAGCCGCGGTTCGGAGGCAACTATGATCTCATCGCTCTTGGAAACGAGCTTTTCCCTGCTCAAAGAGGGTTACACCATCAACCTGAATTGGCTGGGCCAGCTCGTCGGACAAATCATCGGGCTCGTCGGCAGCGTCGGCGTCGGCGTCATCGTCTTTACGCTCATTCTGAAGGCGATCACCACCCCCTTCGATATCTACCAGCGCATCAGCATGCGCAAGCAGTCCCTCATCATGCGGGAGATGCAGCCCGAGTTGGACAAGCTGCAGAAGCAGTACGCCAACGACAAGCAGACCTATCAGGCCAAGATGATGGAGCTGCAGAAGAAGAACGGCTACAGCATGTTGGGGGCCTGCCTTCCCATGCTCATCACGCTCGTCGTCATCATCTTTGCGATCGGCGCCTTCCAGACGTATGCGAGCTATGCCAACCTCATGATGTATGAGCAGATGGCGCGCGCCTACAACGGCGCCGTGAAGGAGTATGTGCTCGACGCGGAGCACGACTATCACCTCGCCCGCGAAGGCGAGGAGGACGACGGATACGTCATCACCCTCGAAGAATTCGGCGAGGACGTCCCCCATGAAAAGACGGACGCCAAAGGCACCGCCGTCTACACCGTCCGCAAAGACGTGAACGGCGTGCCCTATATGTACGTCGAATCGGATCGCGCGGGGATCTACGTCTACTATAAATATTCGCTCGACACCTCTGCGCTCGAGAGAAAGTATTTTATCGACACCGAGAAGCTCTACCGCGAAAAGACCGCCGAGATCGACGCGCTCGTCAACGAAGAGACGGACGTCGAGACCGCGTGCGCAAACTATCTGCAGGGGCTCGGTTCGGCGGCTGCCGCCGAGAGCTTCGGCGAGGCGGATCCGAGCTTCCTCTGGGTGAAGAACGTCTGGTATCCGGACGTCTCCTATAAACACCCCATCGAACCCAACTACGAGGAGTTCACGAAGGCGTTCCGCGGGGACGTGTTCATGAACGGCGAAAAGGTCGAGGGCGGCATCTCCGCCGTCATCCCGCTCGAGGATTACGAGGCGCTCACGGCCGCGCTCGAGACGGAAAAGACCACCGCAAACGGTTATTATATCCTCATCATCCTGACGATCGGGCTCATGGTGCTCTCGCAGTTTATCACGATGCGCAGCTCCAAAGAGGCGAATAAGTACCAGACGTTGGACGGACAGGGCGCCTCTACCCAAAAGATGATGATGGTGATGATGCCCCTGATCTATGCGATCACGGGCTTCTTCTGGACGGCTGCGTTCTCCATCTATATCGCGATGAGTTCCATCATCGGCATCGTGATCACGTTGCTGAGCAATCTCATCATCGGCAGGATCTTCCGCAAGAAAGAGGAAGAGGAGATCCGCAAGCGCTATACGCGCACCGTTCCGTGGAAAAAAGACGATCGGAGAAAATAATTCCAAGAAGGTTAGATAGATATGGAAAAACAGGAAGTATTCAGCGGCAAGACCGCGGAAGAGGCAATCGAGACGGGACTCGAAGCGCTCGGCGTCACGCGCGAAGAGGTGGACGTCGAGGTGCTCGACGAAGGCAAGCGCAAATTGTTCGGCTCCGTGCCCGCGCAGGTGAAACTGACCGTCAGACGCAAGCTGACGGACGGCGAGCGGGCGGTAAAATTCCTCGAAGGGCTGTTCTCGCTCCTGGAAACGGACGCCTCCCCCACCCTCAAGGAAGAGGATGAGCGCATCGTCATCGATCTTCAGACGGAGACGACGAAGGGGCTGATCGGGCGGCGCGGCGAGCTCATCGACGCCGTTCAGACGCTTGCGGGCGCTGTGGCGAATACGGGCAGAAGAGACTACCGCAGGGTCGTTGTGGACTGCGGGAATTACCGCGAGGACCGCGAGGAGACGCTCAGACACGTTGCGGAGAAGCTGGCGGCAAAAGCCGTGCGGCTCGGCAAACGGGTGCGCCTCGAGCCGATGAACCCCTATGAGCGCAGGATCATCCATTCCGCGCTCGTAGACAATCCCGACGTCACGACGAAGAGCGAAGGCAAGGAGCCGGGGCGGTTTGTCGTGATCATTCCCAAGAATCTGCGCACGTTCGAGAAGAGAGACCGCGGCGGCAGAGGCAAGTACGGCGACCGGAAGGGCGGGTACGACCGGAAGGGCGGCTTTGACCGCAAGGAAAAGTACGGCGACCGCAAGCCCTATCCCAAGCGCGAATTGCCCGCGGAGGGCACACCTCAGAGCTCGGGAACGAGTTTCAAGAGCAGCTCGGGCGGGTATAAGAAGGGCGGTTTCAGCGGCTTTTTCGGCACCTATCTCGGTAATTCCCGCGACGGCGAGGCCGAACAGACGGTCGAAGAAAAGACGCCCGAATCTTTCGGGACGACCACTTCCGACGAGGAATGAGTGCTCCCCTCTTCGGCAGAAAACAGAATTTGAGTTAAGAAAAGCGCCGCCGCTTCCCGTATAAGGGAAGCGGCGGCGCCGCATGTTTGCGTCTTTTGCCCGCGGCCGCGCCGATGCGCCTGCCGCTATACCCGCAGGACTTGCGTCAGTTGTTCTTCAGCCATTCCTGCGCCTTCGCCTTCGTGTAAGAGGTGATCGCCGCCTTCGCATAGGCCGATTCCGCCCCGCCGTTCGTGTAGAGGAAGTAATCCCCTTCGGGCGTCTGATACATCGTCATCTCGTAGCCGGACGGATCGCCGAACGTCCCGAATGTCAATTTCTTAACGATCGTAGCGGTCTCTGTATCAAAGGTCTTGGTCTTTGTGGTCTTAACCATAGCGTTTCTCCTTTTTTGATTTTTTCCTATTTTACCGAAAAATTCCGTTTTCGTCAAATCAATTCTCAAACATTTTTAACAATCGCCAAATTGAACGCGCTTCACACGCGTTTGTGCGTTTTGAACCCCGAACCATGCCTGCGATGTGAGATAAGCGCCGATCCCCCGCGAGACGGCGTCCGCCATGCGATACACCGTGTTCAGCCGCGTGAGATGGAGCTGCGAGTAAGAGAATCCCGTCTTTCTGGCGAGGATCCCCAAGATCGAGACGTCCCCGATCGGATTCAAACGTTTGTTTGCTCCCGATCCGGGCCGCAGCGGAGCGTCGACGAGCTTTACGAGCCCGATCTCGCTCTCCTCCCCCACCGCCGCGTCGATCGCGATGATTTTGGAGTTGGGATGGGTCCGTTTCAGAAACTCCTCCGCACAATTCACCTCTTTCGCCGTGACGGGCGCACGCAACGTGCCGTATACATACCCCCGAAACGCGCCGTTGCGCCGGCGCAAAAGCGTTCCCGTGAGCGGACCGAGACTGTCGCCGATCGCAAGGTCGCTCCCCACACAGAGCAAGACGGGCGGAACAGATTGTTCCCCCAACAGCCGCTTTAACGCGGCAGCGATCCCCGTCTCCGCCAAAGTATTATAGGCATGAAAGGCAAATTCCATAGGCTTCCTCCGATTGATTCCATTCAGTTATACCCACGCGAAACTTTTTTATAACAATTTCGGAAAAAGTTGGACAAACCGAATAAAAAGGTGGTATAATAGATATAGAATATTCAAGGAGGTCGCCCATGCAATTATCGCTGCTCGCAGCTTCGGGTTGGCCCCTCGATCTCGCTTTTTTCCTCATTCTGCTGCTCGGCACGGCACTTGGAGCCTATAAGGGCTTCGTCAA
>CANROI010000054.1 GCA_947632165.1 uncultured Clostridia bacterium | reverse complement strand
CCGTCTCCCCATAACGGTTATTCGCGGTCGAGGAAGCGTACGCAAACCCGTTCTGCAAGATCTCGACGTTCAGGTTTCTGAACTCCGTTCCGTCCTCGGGCAGATACCATATCCAGAGGGTATAGCGCTCGCCCGTAGAGTCGATGTTCCAATTACCGTCGTCCGATTCGACGATGATGGTCTTCGCGCTCTCGAGCTTGCTGCGGGTGAAGTTGGAGGCCGTCTTCCCCCACTTCTCGATGTCGCCCGTAGACTCGGGCGTATCGACGGCAAGATATCTCGCCTTGATGTAGCCCTGCGTGTCTGCGAAATCGGACGAATTGTATGTCGTGTATTCGGAATTCCCGACGGGATCGAAATGAGTCGTGTCGCCGTCGATGTACATGCGGACGGTGACCTCCTGCTTCTTTGTCTCGCTCGTAAGGTCGAGATGGAGCTTGGAGACGTAGTCGACGGTCTCCGTGCCGCTCTGCTCGCCGGGATTGGGATCCACGGGCCCGTCGTCCTCTTTCGGCGTGCAACCGGTGAAGCACACCAGGACAAACAGCGCGGCACATAGAAGGGAAACTAAAATTCGAATATACTTCTTCATCGCTTATCCACCGAAATATTCGCACTCTTCGATGGCGTCTTTGAACGCCTGATCGATCGTCTTGCTGCCCGTAAAGACAGCCTGGATCAGAAGCCCCACTTCGTCGCGGGCTTTGGAAGAGCCCACAAACGCGGGAGAGGTGTAGTATGCGTCCGCCTGTTCGAGGCAGCGGAGCGCGGAAAGGGCCGTGATGTTGCCGAAGCCGTCCGCCTCGTCGAGCATATCGGCATAGGCCTGGTTCTTTCTCATATTTTCGATCGTGAGCGCGGGAACATAGCCGGACTCTGCCGAGAACGCCGCCTGAAATTCGACGTTCGTCGTAAGATATTTCACGAGCAACCAGCTTGCGAGCACTTTCTGGGGATCGTCGCTCTTGAAGATGCAGACGGAGGGACCCTGCGAGATGACCTTCGGCTTTGCGGGATCGACCTGCGGGATCGACGTGATCCCCACTTCGAACGCAAACTCATCGTCCGTCTTGGGCGCCTGCTGGTTCTTCGCGCCCGCGGAAGAACCGATGCACATATAGCATCTCTGCCCCGTCGTCGCCGTGAAGAGGTTGGAGGTATACTTGCCGTAGATCTCCTGCGTGGTGACATAGCCCTTGTCGTACCAACCCTTGAACTTCTCGATGAAACCGCGGTTGGTCTCGTTGTCGAAGAGGTACTTCTGCCCAGTGGGCTGGGTGTAGGCAGAGCCGTATTGCTCGCACATGGTGATGAACCAATTTGCCTCGGAGTCATAGCCGAGCGGAATGCACTCGCTGTCGAGCGCCTTGATCTTTGCGCAGACCTCTTCCATCTCGTCCCACGTCGTGGGGACTTCGAGGTCGTTCTCTTCGAAGAACGTCTTGTTATAGAAGAGCACCTCGGTGGACTTCGCGAAGGGCAGCGTGTACATCAGGCTGCCGTCATCGAACTTTCTGCCCTCTTCGTAGTAACCTTCGATGAACATATCGCGCTCTTCCGCGGTCATGCCGAGGTTGTACTCAGAGCCGTCGGCAAGGGTGATCGTCTCGTTCGCATAGGTGCCGCCCGGCAGGAAGTCGTTGATGGGCTGCACCGCTTTTGCGCGGTTATAGAGCGCCACATGGTCGGGATAGCAATAGGCAATGTCGGGCTGGTTGTTCCCGACGATCTCCTTGTAGATTTGGTCGCGCACGTCGTCGTAACCGCCCACTTGCTCGTGTTCGACTTTGATATTGGGAAAGATCTGATTGAATTCCGCGAGCTGGGCCTCGAACTGTTCGCGGAGCGCCTTGCCCATCGTGTGGTAGAACTTGATCTCGACGGGCGAATTGATGTCGAACCCGCCCTCGGGCATGGTGAAGCCGCCGGACTTGCTGAGCTCCTTCCACTCGACGGGACCGGAGGTATTACCGGGGCCGGAGTTGTCGTCGCAGCCCACAAAGCAAGCCGCAGCCGCGCAAGCCATAATGCCCGCCAAAAACAATGCACCGAATTTCTTCTTCATGTTTATCTCCTTATTTTATTGGTTTTCGGTTTGTGATCGCATCAACCCTTGATGCCGCTGCGCGAGACGCCGCGCATGATGTATTTGCGGAAGAAGATGAATACGAGAAGGAGCGGAATGGTCACGATCACAACCGCCGCCATCTGTGCGGGGAAATTGGTCATGCCCGTCGCTTCATCGACGAAAGCCGCGCCTCGGAGCCCCACGGTGACAAGCCTGTGCATCGTGTCGTTTGCGACGAGACGGGGCCAGATGTAGGAGTTCCACGCGCCCATCATCTTTAAGATCGTGATCGAGACGAGCGTCGGCGCGGACAGCGGGATCATCACCCGCCATAAGTATTTGAGATCGCTCGTCCCGTCCACCTTGGCGGCGAGATAGAGCTCATTCGGGATCTGCAGAAAGTTCTGCCTGAGCAGATAGATATAGAACACGCTCACAAGGAAAGGAACGATGAGCACCGTGTAGGTGTGCAGCCAGCCGAAGGCAGAGACGGTCACATAGTTGGTGATCGTGAACAGCTCGCCCGGGATCATCATCGTTGCGAGCAGCGCCGCAAACAGAGCGTTCTTCCCCTTGAACTCGAGCCGCGCAAACGCGTAGGCCGAGAGCACCGTCACGACGAGCGAGAGGATCGTGGAGACGACGCCGACGATGACCGTGTTGAGGAAGAGCTGCCCCAATTCGAGTTCACCGGTGAACGCCGTGACGTAGTTCGCCCACAAAAATTCCTGCGGCCAGAGCGTTGGAACGGTGGCGTTATACTCGTTGAGCGTCTTTAGGGAGGAGATGAGCATCCAATAGAAAGGAAACAGAACGGCGATCGCGATCACGGTCAGAAAGACATACAAACCGATCTGCGCAAGCACCTTTAAGACCGTCTGCTTCTTGGAAACCTTGCGAATATCCCGTTCCTTCATGCCCTTGGGGGGAGCGGGGAGAATTTGTTCGTCCGAAACGGCATTGATATTTTCCGTCATATCTCTCTCCTCCTCAATAATGCACTCTCTTCTTGCTGACGTACAGATTGACCATCGTGACGGCAAATATGATCGCAAACAGGATGAGCGCCGCGGCGGAAGCCCGGCCCGGGTTGTTTGTGATGGCGTCGTAGATGAAGCCGACCATCGTATTGAGGCTGCCGGGATTGCCCACAGGACCCATCGATTCGCCGAATATACCGACGATGCTCGAATATTCCTTGAATCCGCCGATGAAGCCCGTGATGACGACATAGGCGATCATCGGGGAAAGCAACGGCACGGTGACGCGCCAGAAGGTGCGCAGGCGGGAGGCGCCGTCTACCTTCGCGGCGTCATAATACTGCTTATTGACCCCCTGCAGCCCGCCGAGGAGCACGAGGATCTTGAAGGGAAGCGCGTTCCATACGATATAGATGATGAGAACGAACATGTTCGACCAATAGTCCGAACCGGCATTGACCCAATTGATCCGCGTGCCGCCGCACGCCTCGATGATGGTGTTGATGATGCCGATGGACACGGGCTCGGTCGTAGGCCCGCCGCCGATCATGCTGAACATCGCCATGAACACCATTCCGATCGCGATGGAGTTCGTGACATAGGGCAGGAAAAAGATCGTCTGGAAGATCTTGCTCAGCCATTTGATCGAATTGAGTGCAACCGCGATCAGCAGCGCGAGCATCGTGGAGATGGGCACCGTGATCACGGTGAGGAGCACCGTATTGCCGAGGCAAGTCAAAAACCCCCTGTAACTTATGACTTTGGCAAAATTCGCAAATCCGAACTCGAAGGTCGCCCCGCCGATCGCCGCAAGGTCGTCGTAGTCTTTCAGGAGAGACATTCTGATCGTGTTGAAGATCGGCCAGACCGTAAAGACGAGGAGAAGGACGATCGCCGGCAAGAGATACAACCATGCTTTCCATTGATTTTTCTTCTTGTCCATCTGTCACTCCTTGTCGTCCTGCCCCTCGGGCTGTTCTACCGGTTCGGGCTGTTCATCCGCGGCTTTTTCTCTCTTCTTGGGGAGCAACCCCTTGAGCTTTGCCAAGATCCCCTTCTTTTCCTCCGGCGGCTGTTCCGAAGAGGACCTGTCGTCCGCTTCGCGCGGGAGCGGGCCTTCGTGAGTCACATAGTCCTGCCCCTCCGCCTTCATCTGGGCGATGATCTTTTCGTGCGCCGCGACCTGCTCGCCGAAATAAATGCGTTCCTCCGTCTCCTTGTCGAACAGAAATACCTTGTGCGGCTTGAGATCGAACCGCGCGGTGTCGCCCTCTGCATTCCCGATTTCATCCGCCGAGATGATCGAGCGCACAACGGGGTTGAGCGAGTTTTCGTTCGTGGATACGACCGAAATATCCCTGCCCATGACGTCGATGCCCGAGACCTTGCAGGTGAGCCTGCCGTTCGCCCTGAGAAGGAAGCCCTCGGGACGGATCCCGATGTAGACTTCCCGGTCCTCGAGCTCCGGTACTTCCAGAACCCGCTCGTTGCCGATATACAGCGCACCACCCTCGACCTTGCCGCTGAGCATATTGATGGGCGGCGAACCGAGGAATTTTGCAACGAAGAGATTTGCGGGATCGTCGTAGACCCATTGGGGCTTGCCCGTCTGCATGATGACGCCAAGCTTCATGACGACGATATAGTCGGAGATCGACATCGCCTCCTCCTGGTCGTGGGTCACGAAGATCGTCGTAATCTGCGTATCCCTCTGGATCCGTCTGATCTCCTCGCGCGTCTGAAGCCGCAGACGTGCGTCAAGATTAGAAAGAGGCTCGTCCAAGAGGAGGACACGCGGCATTTTTACAAGCGCGCGGGCGATTGCAACGCGCTGCTGCTGTCCGCCTGAAAGTTCGGACGGCTTGCGGTCCATAAACTCGTCGATCTGGACAAGTTTTGCGACCTTGGTAGCGCGTTCCAGCATTTCCTCCTTGGAGAGCCTGTTTTCACCTTTCAAGTTCTGCAAAGGAAATAGAATATTCTGTTGTACCGTCATGTGCGGATAGAGCGCGTAATTCTGGAATACGAGACCGATCCCTCTGTTTTCCGGGGAGAGCTTTGTGACGTCGTTCTCCCCGAAGAAGATCCTCCCGCTCGTTGGCTCCTGCAATCCGCTGATCATGAACAGCGTGGTACTTTTCCCGCAACCGGAAGGCCCCAAAAGCCCGATCAGCTTGCCGTCCGGGATCTCGAGGCTGAAATCGTTTACGGCGACGACTTCGGCGTTCTTATCCTTCTTGTTGCGGCTTGGAAAGATTTTTGTCAGATGCTCCAGTACAACCTTCATAGTTCTCCCTTTTTCCGTTGTATTTTCCGGCCGTGCGGGCTGAATAATATGTTTTGCAGAACATCTTGAATGTTCTGCAAACGAAGGAGCGCTCCTTCGCATATTTCCGGCAGATCCGCCGGGCCGGGTTATTGTTCTTTCGATTGTTCCACGCTCTCTTTTTGCGAGCGCGCTACTTTCTCGTTTCGTTCCTCTTCCGACGCGAAAATGATCTGCAGCTTCGCGTCCGCCGCCACCGTCCCGGCGAGGATATCATGTATGGGCGTCCTGTTCTTCGTGGCGAAGAACAGGCTCAGGTTCAAGAGCAGGAACGCGGCCAACAAAATGATCGCCAAGATCCCCAACCCGCCGAAGAAAAACAGGAATACGAGCAAGATGGGGAACATCGTCTCGATCGCGAACTTGCCGAGAATCGTTCTTGCAAAGAGTGCAAGAGGCGTGATCTTTACGCCATCGGGGCGGACAAGGCAGATCTCAAACACCTTCTTCCCCACCGTCTGGCCGTTCCCGAGTATGAGCGGAAGGATAAATTCGAGGATCAGATAGGAGAGCAGGATCCCAATGGACACCATCATGAACAGCATGGTATACACATATTGGTATTGCGCATTGACTTTTGCCGCCGGCGGGAGCGCAAGGTAGGCCTCGTAGGCCTCCGCCGTCTCGGGGTCCTCCCCCTTCGAGCCGTCGAGCGCGTTCATGACGTCGTTGAGCGACGCTTCAGCCCCGTCTTTGGTCACGACGTAGCCGTCGCCGTCCTCACGGTAGGTAAAACCATAGAACTCGGCAACGTCTTGCATGTATGCATCGCGGAATTCCTGCCACTCGCCGTAATACTGCGTTGCAAGCTGTTCCGCTTCGCTGTAACGGCAGATGAGCGAGATGACCCACATGAGTCCCGTGGCCAAAACTGCGAGCAGGATCGCATCCAGAAGCCATGCGGAAGCCCTCTTTACGATGCCGATTTTCCTGAGTTCAAACATTTCCGTAAACTCCCGCTCTGTGTTTCACCGCCCGATCCTTCTTTTTCCATTATAGCACAACTTCGATTCGGAACGCAATACTTCAAATCGAAAAAATCCGTGCCCGCGCAAAATTTTTTTTACGGCCGCCTTGCGCAGCCGCCCGATCAAAGCGAAAATTCGTAGCTGATTTCAACGGCGCTGCCCATCCCGGACGTGTAGGAGATCCGGATCGCATAAAAGACCTCGAGGAAGGTGGCCTCAACCTTCATGTCATCACAGACGATCTTTGTGCCGAGAAAAGCCTCCGGATCCTTGACGTCTGCCTTGAGATAGACGCCCGTGAGCGTGGCATTTTTGAAATATTCTCTGCGGAAGGCGAGCCCGCGCGCCCCGTCGGCCGACGGGAGCTCCGCCTCGTCGCCGCTCTGCGAGACGATCGCGCCGTCTTTGATTACGGCCTCGCCCGACAAGGTCCTCTTGAGCGCCGTCTGCTCAGTCAGATCCCCGATCTCCGCGAAGCGCTCCACGCGGTATTGCACCGTGATCTCTCCGTCTCCGTAGACGAACGCATACTCGCTCCTGAGCGCAGTCGTCTCGTCAAACGTATCCGTCACGGTCAGGATCACCTTGGAATAATCTGCCCGCAGCATGTCGTTGAGCGCCTGATAACCGTCATACGCTTCGGCGGTGCAGGCAGCAAGACAAATCGCGCAGCAAGACACCGCAAGGGCAAGGAACAGACCTCTGATTCTCATATGCCGCCCTCCGCAAGGCCCAAAAGCCCCGCTGCGCCGAAGTAGGCGCCCTCTTCGGCACGCCCTGCCTCCCCGTTATAGAGGCCGACCGCCCGGTTATAATCTTCGATCGCAGCCCGCAGCCGTCCGATATCCTCCTCTGCGAGCGCTTTCTCCGCGTCGGAGAGCGTGCCGTACGCCGCGAGCGCCCGATTGAGCGAAGCGAGCCGCTCCGCCAAGGGGCCCGCCGTCACGATCCCCGCCACCGCACTGTGAAATTCGCCGCCGCCCCAGATCGCCTCCGCGTATTCGGGGTGGTCGATGAAGGGATTTCGGTTGCCCTGGATCTGAAAGACCGCTTCGTTCCTCGTCGTTTCGATCCCGTCGACCGGGTCGAGCCTGTTCCATTCGAGGAGCATCGCGATCGCCTCCTTCTCGCTGCTTGCGGAGATGACATGGGTAAAGTGAAGAGTCCCGAAATAATATTCCGCTCCGTTGCCGTTCGTGCTGCCGCCCACGTTTTCGTAGGTGTTGTAATGGGTGTAGACGTACATCACGATCCGCGCGACATCCCCCTTCACCTCGTCCAAGGGTTCGAAGACGTCGCCCGAATACCAACCGCCCAAGCGGGAGATCTGCCCGTCCTCGTTCCGGGAATATGCCTCCGCTCCGGTTGCCGTCTCACCGAACTTGCGGTTGCTCCGCGTGCTGTTCAGGCTCATCTCCGCCGGACGGATATGATGCAGATCGGCGCCGCCGCCCGCTTCGTTGTTGTTGATATCGGGCCACAGGCCGTTCGACAGGTTCTTGCACCAGACATGTTCCCTGTTCCAAGTCCCCCTCTTGTTGCTGCTGCCGATGTAGTTTTGGATCGTCTCGTGGGTATAGAACTCGACGACGCCCTTCCCGTCCGTTCCGGGATCGGTCATGGGCGCATAATCGCGGCAATCCGCATAGGTGCTGTACCTTTTATGCGTCGTTGTGATGAGGTCGTGCAGCCGGCCGAGGAGCGCGTCCCCGCCCGACGAGGTGACGGGCGCATAGTAGTCCGTCTCCGCCGCGGCAAGCAGCGCCCTGCCCCGTCCGCCGACCCGATAGGGCTTGCGGATCGCCAGCCGCCCGAACCGCCAGCAGTCCGGCTCGGCATCAGGATAATACCGGCAGACGGCGACCGGCTCGCCCTTTTCGTACATCACCAGATGGACGGCGGTTTTGTCAATTTCGTCAAATTCCTCCCGAAAGCCCTGCTCCTCCATGAACACCTCCCGCCGGATCGCGGCGGCGTCAGGGGAGAGGAAGGCGGTCTTTCGGATGCTTCTCT
>CANROI010000053.1 GCA_947632165.1 uncultured Clostridia bacterium | reverse complement strand
AAAAAAACTTTGTGGGTTTCCACAAAGTTTTTTATCTGTTTCGATACGGCTACCTGATCATCGTCCGCAAATACGGCGGCGAGTTCTCCGTCTTCATGAAGGGGACCTCATCTTCAGTACCGACAATCGGTGAAACATAGAGACAGTCTGGGAAACGCTTCTTGACGGAAGCCTCTTTTCCCCGTAAAATGTTACCAAAGGCGATGTATAACATCCGAAATCGCCAATCCTATATGGAAGGGAAACAATATGAACGTTAAAAAATTCTTCGCCTTTACAACGGCACTTGTGCTCTTCACCGGTTTGCTCTCCGCCTGTACCTCCACGCCGTCTACACCCTCTACACCAAATACGCCGTCGGGACCGCAGACTACGCCAGAAACGCCTGCTTTCGTGCCGCATTCCTCGGCCGAGGGGCTCCCCGGCCGCCTTGCGGGAGAGGGGGAGAAGCTCCGCTTTTCGGAGGGCGCCCCCGAGGGGTTCTATTGGGCGGACGGCTACTCCAACGGCAGCCAATTCAACTGCACCTGGAGGAAGAGCAGCGCCTCGGTCGGTGAGATCATGCGCATGACCGTCTTGAAAGAGGGGAGCGGTTATGCGGGCGCGGAGTACCGCACCGACACCCGCTCACATTACGGCTTCTATGCCGTTTCGATGAAGAGCGCCAAGTGTTCGGGCGTCATCTCTTCCTTCTTCGGCTATACGAACGCACCCGTCTGGGACGAGATCGACATCGAATTTTTGGGCAAGAACACCGGGCAGGTGCAGTTCAACTACTATACGAGCGGCAAGGGCGGGCACGAGTTTGTGCTCGACCTCGGGTTCGACAGCTCCGAGGCGTTTCATGAGTACGCCTTTGATTGGCAGCCCGGTTCGATCACGTGGTATGTCGACGGGGTGGCGGTCTACCGCGCGACGGAGGAGCTCCCGTCTCATCCCATGCAGCTCATGATGAATGTCTGGAACTGCCGCGGCGCGGACGCGTGGAGCGGCGCGCTCGATCCCGCGCGGCTGCCCGCCTCGGCGGAGTACGAGTGGTTCGCCTATTCTCCGTCTGCCTGACCCCTGTAAAAATCCGCAAAAAACATTTTACTTTTTGCGCAGGATATGTTATAATACAAAATGGCGTCGGATTTTTTAAGGGCATGCCCTTATGTGCTTGCTATGCAAGCACATAAGGGCATGCCCTTATGTGCTTGCTATGCAAGCACATAACAAACATTACCCGATGCCGATGCGCGGAAGGTCATATAAAATGTTGAATATCGCGATGGTTGACGACGAGCAGGAAGTGCTGGACATGCTGAAGGGGTATGTCGATCAGTTCTTTGCCGAGCAGCCCGAAAAAACGGAATATAAGGCGGACTGCTATGCAGGGGGATTCCAATTCCTCTCCGCGTCTTTCAACGATTACGACATTGTCTTTATGGACATCAAGATGCCCAACATGAACGGGCTCGACGTCGCGCGGGAATACCGCGAGAGCAACCAGAACGCCTGTTTGATCTTCGTCACGAAGATGGCGGAGATGGCGATCCGCGGCTATGAGGTCAGCGCGATGGACTTCATGGTCAAGCCCGTCGCCTACAACGATTTCTGCAATACGCTCAAAAAGGCGATCAGGCAGGCGCGCTACAGCATGCGGGAATACATCACCCTCATGAACAACCGCCACATCGTCAAGGTCCCCGTGCGCGACATTCTCTTTATTGAGAGCAACAAGCACAAGCTCACCTATCACACGATCACGGGCGATTTGGAGGGATGGGGGAGCATGTCGCAGGCGGAGGCCCGCCTCGCCCAATACCATTTTGCGCGGTGCAACAGCTGTTATCTCGTCAACTTGCGCTATATCGAAGAGATCACGGGCAACACCGTCAGCATCGGGCCGCACAAGCTCCTCATCAGCCGCAACCGCAAGGCAAAGTTCACCGATACGTTCACGAGTTATTTGGGCGGCCGTTCCTGAATTTTTTTCCGAAGAACTGCGGTTTTTTGACCGATTTCCGAAATCGGATCCGCGGCGGCGCCCCGCCTTTCAGTAGAAAGGCGGGGCGCCGCTTTTTTTCGCTCTTTTTTTCACGCCGTTTTTTTATATTATAATATGGTAAGGATATGTTAAGCGCCGAATACCGTTTTTGCGCCTCGTTTTCCAATCTTGCGAAGAGAAATACAGATTTTGAGATTTCTCTTGTTTTATCCGAAATCACATGTTAGTATAATCTATGTCAAAAATTAGGCTTAAAAGAGAGATTTTCGATCAAGGAGGTGTGTGCGGGGCAAAAATATCGGTTTTTAAGGAATTATATCGGAACTGTAACTTGATCAACTTCGGCGGTCATCACCGCCAAACCGTGAACCAACATTTTTATGAAATCAGAAAATTTATTGTAGGAGGAATCATATGAACAAAACCACCAAACGCACGATTGCCAAATACGGTTCTTTGGCAGTCGCGCTGACGTTGGCAACCACGCTCGGCGCCTCTTCGCTCACCGCATTCGCGGCGAACGACAAGGCGAGGACCGACGACGTCACGTCTGAGTACGAGAGCTTCAACGAAGTGCTCAAGGCCGAAGAGAAACTCAACCTTGATCTCGCGGCCGAGGGCTTCGTTCTGCTCAAGAATGAGAACAAGGCGCTTCCCCTTGCGAAGAACGCCAAGGTCACTCTGCTCGGCAAGAACGCCTACTCGCTCCAAGACGGCGGCGGCGGCTCGGGCGCAGCTTCCCGTCCCGGCAATGCAAGCCAGCACATCGGCGACTGGATCTCCCAAGGGGTCATCACGTTCGATCAGGGCGTTGATAATGCGCTCCAGGTCAACCCCGACGTGAAGAAGGCAACGACGGCGGCGGGTGCAAACGCGGAAAACGGCAACTACATGACCCTCGCCGAAGAGGGGAACGGCGCTGTCACGCTCGGCTCCAAGAAGTACGATGTGAACGCCTCGAACGACTATGCGGCCGTTGAGAACACTTTCGAGACCTACGGCGACGCCGCGATCATCAACATCATGAGATCGGGCTCCGAGTTCTCCGATAACGCAGTGCACGGCGTTCAGAATCACGCGGACGTAAACGAACACTATCAGACGCTGAACGACAGCGAACGCCAGCTCCTCGCCTATGCGAAGTATCAGAAGGCGCAGGGCAAGTTCAAGAAGATCATCGTCTCGATCAACTCCCCGTCTCCCATGGAGATCGCGGACATTCAGGAAGATGAAGCCTTTGACTCCATCATCTGGATCGGTACCCCCGGCTGGAACGGCGCAGAAGTCATCGGCGACTTCCTCACCGGTGAGATCAATCCCTCCGGTCACATCGTCGACATCTGGATGAAGGATATCAAGACCGATCCTACATACTACAACTTCGGTACCTACGAAGGCGCGACCTACGCGGTCACGGGCGGCCAGACCTATGACCACACCACCCTCACCTCCGGTGCTTCATTGATCGGCGCAAAGGGGACACCCAATCCTTCCATGAATTGGGACGAAGAGAGCGCGGTGAAGCCGAGCAATGCGGTCATCTCCTATTCCGAAGGCATCTTCATGGGCTACCGCTACTACGAGACCGTCGCAGCCGACCTCAACGCGAAGACCGCGAAGTCGGGCGACACTTGGTACGACGCCAATGTCATCTATCCCTTCGGCTATGGCCTCAGCTACACGACCTTCACGCAGGAGATCACGAAGATTGAGGGCGACCTTTCGAGCGCTGCCGGCAACATCACCGTCACCGTCAAGGTCACCAACACCGGTTCCGTCGCAGGCAAGGACGTCGTAGAAGTCTACAGCACCCCTCCTTACACCAAGGGCGGCATCGATAAGGCGGAAGTCAACCTTGTCGACTTCGCAAAGACCGGCACGATCCAGCCCGGCGCAAGCGAAGACGTCGAGATCACGTTCGCAGTCAAGGATCTTGCTTCCTTCGACTACAACGATAAGAACAAGAACAATTACTCCGGTTACGAAGTAGAAGCGGGCAAGTATGTGATTTCCATCAGATCGGATTCCCACACGGTGCTCGATTCCGAGGAGCTCGAGCACACGGGTACCTCCCTCCAGTGGGATGAAGACGGCAACGAAGAGACTCCCAACAACATCTTCTCGCAGACCGAAGGCAAGTGGGAACCCTTCAACACCTCCGCAAGCCATTGGACGGAGAGCGGCATCGATCATGATCTTCACAGAGATGCGCTCCTCAATGATGCCGGGACGGCTCCTTCCGATCTCAAGACCCTTGTCTGGCTCGTCGGCGCGACGAACGACAACGCGTTCACCACAGAGGCTGCGAACGTCTTCAACGCGAAGAACTTCAACGCGGGAATGGACTATGATAACTTCACCACTTCCACGACCGAGACCGATTATGCAAACCTTTGGGTCAAGACGAAGGACGACATGACCGGCCTCACGCAGGGCACCGGCGTTGCGGATAAGACCACCGGCCTCTATCCCCTCACCATGGAGAGCGTCTACGGCAAGGATTACGACGACGAAGCTTGGGATAAGCTCCTCAACCAGCTCACCTGGACGGAACTTGTCCAATTCGTCAGCGCGGGCGGCTATCAGAACGTTGCGATTCCCTCCATCGGCAAACCCCGCGTCACTGACCAGGATGGCCCCGGCCAGCTCAAGGCGAACGGCATCTGCGGTTGGTTCTGGGTCGGCGAGACTGTCATCGCTGCAACGTGGAATGTCGAACTTGCAAGAAAGGAAGGCAACCTCGTCGGCGAAGAAGAGATCTGGAACAGCGGCGCCGGCTGGTACGGCCCCGCAATGAACACTCACCGTACGCCTCTCTCCGGCCGTAACTTCGAGTACTACTCGCAGGACGGCGTGCAGGGCGGCAAGATCGCGGCGGCAGTCGTCGGCGGCTGCGTCGAGGTCGGCGGCAAGGTCTACATCAAGCACGCATTCCTCAACGATCAGGAAGCCGGCCGTATGAACGGTCTTGCAACCTTCTGCAACGAGCAGGCGATCCGCGAGATCTATGCGAAGCCCTTCGAACTTGCGATCAAGGAAGGCCATGCAAACGGCATCATGTCCGCATTCAACAACATCGGTCTCATGTCCTCCGCATCCTATGCGCTCAACGTTCAGCTCTACACCAATGAGTGGGGCTATCGCGGCGCAACCGTCACCGACTTCTATCAAGGCAACCTTGCAACCGGTTGGACGGGCGCAGGCATGGTTCGCGGCCTTCAGTTCCCTCTCGGCAACGCAACCGGCAACAACGCCATCGCCGGCACTTGGGATTCTGAAAAGAACGCCGTTGTGATCGACGAGAAGGAAAACTACACCCAGTGGTATTGGACGAGAGAGACCGCAAAGCGCCTTCTCTTCGTCTATGTCAACAGCGCAGCTTATGCGGGCGGCTTCATCGCTTCCCAGGCAGCGGGCGAGACCACGGCAGTCACCGGTACGGTCGGCACGGCGCTCACCGCAGAAGGCTTCTTCAATACCGATTATCTCGATGAGTTCTTCGGCGAAGGCCAGTACACCTTCAGCGCAAATCTTCCCACCGGCCTCACGATCGATCCCGATACGGGTGTGATCAGCGGTACGCCGATTGTGATGACGAGCTCCATCGTGCGTCAGGGCAGAAATAATGTCGTCGTGAACTATCAGGATATTACCATCACCGTTTCCGGCAAGGAAGAAGGCAAGACCTTCATCGGCGCCAGCGTCACCGTGAGATTCACGATCACCGATCCGCTCGTTGCAGATCTTCAGCAGAAACTTGCAGACCTTCAGGAGAAGCTCGATCAGCTGCAGGGTACCGCAGGTCCCGAAGGCCCCGCGGGTGCAGACGGCAAGAGCGCATACGAACTCTGGCTTGAACAGCCCGGCAACGAAGGCAAGTCCATCGACGACTTCTATGCCTTCCTGAAGGGCGAGAAAGGCGACAAGGGCGACAAGGGCGAAAAGGGTGATACCGGTGCCGCCGGCGCGAAGGGCGAAAAGGGTGATACCGGTGCGACCGGCCCTGCAGGCCCTGCAGGCGCAGACGGCAAGGATGCCGAAGGCGGTTGCGGCGGCGTCATCGGCCTCGGTGCAGCGGCAGTTGCCACGATCACCATCCTCGGCGGCGCAGTGCTCGTCATGAAGCGCAAGAACGACTAAAAGTCGTAGACCGACTAAGTAACTTCGGTGAACGCTTCGTTCACCGAAGTTATTCGGTTTATTGAGCATTTGTTGACATGCTTAACAATACAGGCAAAAAATCCATTTAAGAGGACATCCTATGAGATTTTTCAGTAAAAAAACGATGGCGCTTTTTATGGCGACCGCGATGCTCATGTTGACGCTGTCCGCTTGCGATCCGAAGACCCCGCCGCAGCCGTCGGGGAACACGGATGAGTATACCGTCACGCTCGACTACAACGACGAGGCTTCGCATCCCCGCAAAGTCTTCGTCGAAAAGGGCAAGAGCATCGAGACCCCTGCGGAGCCCCTCCGCACGGGCTATCAGCTCTCCGAATGGACGGACGCAAAGAGCGGCGGCACGGCCGTCTCCTTCCCCTATACGCCCGCAGCGGACGTCACGCTGTATGCGCAGTGGGAAGCGGCGAAATACGACGTCACGTTCGACTTCAACTTCCCGGGTTCCACGCCCGTCGTCAAGGAAGTCGCTTACAACGATACCGTCTCCGCGCTCGCGGAGAGCGAGATCCCCACGCGCGACGGATTCTCCTTCCGCCGTTGGATGACGAGCGCAGAGGGCGGCGACGAAGTCGTCTTCCCCTACATCGTCAAGCGCGATGTCAGCTTCTATGCGACGTGGATGGAGGAGGGCGCGAAGTCTTATTCCGTGACCTTCGACATGAATTACGGCGAAGACAGCGTTGCGAAGCACATGGATTACGTCGAGGGCGACCCCGCGATCACCATCACGGATGCACCCGTGCTCGATCCTCGGCCCGGCCACACCTTCCTCGGCTGGTCCCTGTCTCCCGACGCAGAGGAGCCCGAAGAGGGGATCTTCCCGCTCACCCCGAGCGACGACGTCACGATCTATGCCGTTTGGGAAGCGGAGACCTACCTCGTCAGATTCAACTATAACTATGAGGGTTCCGCAAACGCCGGCATCATGAGCGAAGAGCGCTATGAGTACGGCTACCAGCTTCAGGAGCCCACGGCGCCCACCCGCGTGAACGGCAACTTCACCTTCGAGTTCGACGGCTGGTACAACGCGGCGGTCGGCGGCACCAAGGCGACCTTCCCGATCGAGATCACGAGCATCACCAACCTGTATGCCCATTGGATCTCGCCGCTCGTCGAAACGGATACCTTCGACGCGGAGTTCACCCCGTTCGATCCGAAGTATGAGTTCCTCGGCTATTCGAACAGCACCTTCGGCGTCGGCGCGATCCTCTCCGACCTTCCGGGCGCGCATTCGGCGGATTACCCGCTCCTCGGAAGTGCCTCGGAGGTGATCCCGCACTACGTCACCTATCTCTTCAAGCCGGGCGCAACGCTCACGTTCAACATCTACAGCGACAAGGCAGTTTCGGGCGTGACCCTCTACCTGGCCCTGAGCAACGAGTTCTTCCAGTATCTCTCTTACGGTCCGGAAGATCAGCCCGGAGAAACGGCCGAAGACGGTATCAACGGCTATCAGATCTCGGTCAACGGCACGCCGCTCAAATACAACACGATCGACGTCGACGGCGGCCCGAATGCGGGCGGCGGCATGTACAAGGGCTCCGTGTTCAGCGAATATAAGGTCAGCGCAACCTTCAGCCTGAAGGCGGGCCTGAATACGATCACGCTCACGACCTATAACACGACCGCATGCGGCGGTACCACACAGGCGACGGCGCCCACGGTCGACTATATCAGGGTCGAGGCAAGCGGCGCGAAGCTTTCGTGGCATCCCGAGTACGACAATCTCTACAGAGAAGCATGAGGTGAATGAAGATGAGTAAAGAAAAGAAAAAAAGTACGGGTAAGGCCGGGCTTATCACCTGGTTTGCCGTGACCGCGATCGTTCTTGCGGTTCTGATCGTGCTGACTGTGCTCGAGCAAGGCGTGCTCTATTCCATTCTCGGCACCGTCCTCGGCGGCAAAAAGCCCATTCTCGACGATTCCTATGCGCCCATCTACACCTCCGACTACAACAGTAGGGACGAGGCGATCGAGGCGGGCAACAAGCTCAACCTCCAGATCGAGCAAGAGGGCGCCGTGCTCCTCGTCAACGAGGACAACGCGCTCCCGATGGCCAAGGGCAGCAAGATCAGCGTGTTCGGCAAGAACAGCGTCGATCTCGTGCTCGGCGGCTCGGGCTCCGGCGGCGGCATGGGCGGCGAATCCAAGACCCTCTTCGACGGGCTCACCGCGGGCGGGTTCGAATTCAACCCCACCCTCAAGGC
>CANROI010000052.1 GCA_947632165.1 uncultured Clostridia bacterium | reverse complement strand
CCGAGCAGCCGCTCCATGTTGGGGGAGAGATAGTCCACTCCCTGCGTCTCGGGATTGAGCATGATGAAGATATCGTCCACGGTATTCGACAGCACGTCGAACATGCGCTCGCGGTAGCGCAGCTCCGCCCGGTTCTTGCGCGACTGGCCGATGAGCCTTGCGACGAGGAAGGCGATCACGATGACGCCCACGATCGAGAAGATGATGAGCATGACCCTGAGCGTCGCCTGCTGTGCGGAGAGGAAGCCCTTACTGACCGTGCTCTGCGGCACGATGCTGAAGAGGAAGTAGTCCTCGTAGCCGATGGGGATATAGATGATGCAATGGATATTGCGGTCGTCTTTAAGCGGGGTCTGCAGATAGCCCGTCTTGTCTTCGTCCGCGGACGAAGAGAGCATGTCGCTCTGTTCTTTTCGGATCTGTGCGATGATCTCGTCCTGTTTTTCCGCGTCGATGTCCGCGGCATTGAGCGCGCCCCGCAGATACAGAAAGAAATCTTTGTAGGTGCCACCGCCCACGAAGGTGGAGTTCAGAATACTTCCGTCCTGCCGGGCGATAAAGCACTTCGCTTCTCCGCTTGTGTCCTCGCCTTCAAAGGCGTCCGAATTGAGCGCTTCCGCGATCTCGGTGTTGGTATAACTGATCGCGATGGCCTCGTAGCGGAACCCGCGGTAATCACCGGGGTTTGCGGAAACGGCGAATACGGTAAAGGAATCACTTCCGATCTTTTCGCTCGCCATGATCGGCTTCTTGTTTTCGATCATTTCGTCCCAGCTTTGGTCGAGCCCAAATTGGCCCTCGTCACCGTCCGGCGTCATATAGTTGCGGTCGGTGTCTAAAAAGTAGAACCCGGAAAATCCGCAAGCGGCTTTTTTGCCCGAAACGAATTGTTCGATCGTGTCATCGGGATCCCGATCGTTCTTCGTTGCAAGATCGATATAGTCGTTGCAGCTGTCTAAAATTTCCCAATTCGTATCGATGAAAGAGGAGAAGGAGCGGCTGACGAGTCCATAGACATCTTCGAGGTGGCGTCTGCTGTCCAATTCGACATTGTCGGAGATAAATCCGAAATAGCCGACCATGATGGAGATGACCATGGCGATGACGATCAGAATAATAATGGGTGTAAGCAGTATTTTGAGCCGCTTTTTCATTCGGGGACCCCTTTCAGGACGGCGGAAACCGCCGTCCGCATAGCTGTATACCTATATTTTAGCAGGTTGTGCAAAAAAAAGCAATGGATAAAGTAAAAAAATCAAGAGATTTTACCAACTTGATGATTGGGAGGGGCTGCCCGTGGATCGGAACAAATGGCCCCGCATTCGCGCAAAAAATTGCGCGGACCGCGGAAAAACCGCCCCCGATCGCACAAAATAGCTTTGTAGCGACAAAAAAAGGAATCTTTTTTGCTCAAAACGATTGCAATTTTTCGCGATTGCGATTATAATAGAGATAAATTGAAATACTGCTCTTTCTGCGGATTCGACAGACGGATGGTTCGGCGTTTTCGCAGGGGGCGAACTCAGGGGAAAGATATGTCGAATTTATTGGCGATTCCATTTTTCGGGCAGGGAGCGGATTGGACGGTATCCAATACGATCCTTCTTTTGATGCTGATCGAAGCGGGACTTGTCGTGATCGCTCTGATTGTGTTCGCGTTTGCGATGTTGCGGAAATACCTCCGCTCGAAGAGCCGCGGAAATCTGCTGTCGGCGACGAGCGTCAAGGAAGAGTCGCACTGCATCGGCATCGTCCTCGATACCTCGTCGGTACAGCGCGAATTTCGCGTGGGAGAGGCCTTCAACTCCAACGGGCTCATCGTCCTGGCGGATTACACGGGCGAGCGGGGACGGGAGCGGATCACGGACTATGTCGTGGATCGGCCGCGCATGGACGCGGCGGGGCCTCAGACCGTCACCGTCCGCCATGAGCAGTTCACGATGAGCTACGAGATCAACATTACTGCGCCCGTCGAAGAACAGCGCAATCCCGTCTGGCTCATGATCGACGCGGACGGCGCGCCGCGCGAATTTAAGGTAGGGGAGGAGTTCCGCTATGACGGGCTCGTCGTCTCGGCATATTTCGACCGTGAGCCCTTCACCGAAGAAGTGACCGGGTATGAAGTGATTGCACCCGATATGTCGATCGCCGGCGAGGCGACGGTGGAAGTCAATTATCAGGGTCTTACCGCAAGCTATCCCATCACCATTGCCGAAGAGGCGCCCGTCGAAGAGATCGCGGTCGCCGCGGAAGAGGACGAGGAAGTCACGCGCTATGACCGCAGCTTTACCGCAAGGCTCATCCTCTCCACGGACGAGACGAAGCGCTACTATTCCGCGATCAAGAATGAATTGCTCTCCTACAAGAAGGCGCACAGCAGAATGAGCTGGAAGCGCGAGACTTTCCGGGTACCGGGCGGTGTCGCCGCAAAGCTCGGCTACCGCGGGAATACGCTCTGCCTCTATCTCCCGCTCGACCCGGCGGAGTTCAAGGGCACGCGCTATAAAGTCGAGGATGTTTCCGAAAGCAAGTCCTTCGGGGAAACGCCCTGCATGTTCCGCATCCGGAACGAGAAGCGCCTGCGCCTTTCAAGCGACCTCATCGCGCTCGTCATGGAGAAGCGGGGCATTGCGAAGACGGAGCGCCCCGAGGAAGATTACTACCTGCCTTACCGCGATATCGAGACGCTGGTCGAAGAGGGCCTGGTGCGCAGCGAGGTCAAGGCGAAGAGTTCCGAGAATTTTTTCAATAAGGATTAACACACCGCGGCGAATTTTTCGCCGCGCGTCCGTACATTATGGATCAGATCAAAATACTCATCGTGGACGATTCCGAAATGAATCGTTCCATTCTTGCCGACATGCTCGGCGAGGAATTTGTGACCGTTGAGGCAGAAAACGGAGAAACGGCGGTCGATATCCTGCGTGAATCGGGGAGGGAGTTCTCCCTCGTGCTTCTCGATATCGTGATGCCCGTCATGGACGGATTCGGCGTGCTTACCGAGATGAAGAACATGCGGCTCATCGAGGAACTGCCCGTCATCATGGTCTCCGCTGAGAAAACGCCCGCGCAGGTCGAACTTGCATACGAGCTCGGTGCCACGGACTTCATCATGCGGCCATTTGACGCCGCCATCGTCCGCCGCCGCGTGATGAACACGCTCCTCCTGTATGCGAAGCAAAAGAAGTTGCTCGGCATCATCGAAGAGCAGATCCGCGAGAATGAGCAGAACAGCAGTCTCATGGTGGATGTACTCAGCCATATCGTCGAATTCAGGAATGGCGAGAGCGGGCTGCACATCTGGCATGTGCGCACGATTACCGAGTTTTTGCTCCGCAAACTTGCGACGAAGACCGTTAAATATCCGCTCGACGAGACGGAGATCACGATCATCAGCATGGCGTCTGCGCTGCACGATATCGGCAAGATCGCGATCGACGACAAGATCCTCAACAAACCCGGCAAATTGACGCCGGAGGAATTTGCCGTCATGAAGACGCATAGTATCATCGGGGCGAGGATGCTCGAAGGGCTCACGCAGTACCGCGGGAATCCGCTCGTCCGGAAGGCGTACGAGATCTGCAGATGGCATCATGAGCGCTACGATGGGAAGGGATATCCCGATGGGCTCGTCGGGGACGAGATCCCCATTTCGGCGCAGATCGTCGCCCTTGCGGACGTATACGACGCCCTCACGAGCGCGCGCGTCTACAAGCCGCCGTTTACGCCCGAGAAGGCGGAGGAGATGATCCTCACGGGGCAATGCGGGGTATTCAACCCGCTCCTGCTCGAGTGCTTGTCCGATGAGTTCGTCTACATCCGCGAGGCATTGGAACAGGAGGCGAAGGACGGGCAGCACGCCCGCGAGATCAGGCGCTTTTCCGATGCGCTCGGCTACGCCAAGAACACTTCCACCTCCGACCGCACGCTCAAACTGCTCGACTACGAGCGCATGAAATACAATTTCTATGCCGAGCTCACCGAGGAGATCCAGTTCGAATACCGGTTCGATAACGATATGCTCATCTTTTCTCCTTGGGGGGCAAAGAAGTTCGGCGTAGAGGCGGAGATCATGCATCCGGCGCTCGATACGAGGCTCAGGGCCCAGCTCGGCAAGAATTGGTTCGAAAGTTTCAAGAAACTCGTGATGGCGGTCGCGCCCGAGAAGCAGGATTTTCGGTACGAGTGCGAATTGGCCATCGGCGGCGAGAAGCGTTGGTACAACATCATCGTGCGCGCCATGTGGACGGACGATCTTCCGCCCCGGATCGAGAGTTTCATCGGCAAGATCGTCGATGTCAACGATATGCACAATACGATTACGGCGCTCAAGGAAAATTCCATCCGCGATCCGCTCACGGGCTTGCTCAACCGGGCGGGCGTGTTGGAGGATGTCGGCCGCAAACTCTCCCGCTTCGGGGAGAACAAATACGCCATCGCCGTGTTCGACATCGATCTCTTCAAGAGCGCGAACGATACCTACGGGCATCTGTTCGGCGACAGGGTGCTGCGCGAAGTGGCGGACCGGCTCGTCCACAGTACGCGCGCCGGCGACCTGTGTGCGCGCATCGGGGGAGACGAATTTCTCATCATTTTTGAATACAACACCGATATCCATCCCATCATTGCGCGTGTGTTCCATGCGCTCTGCGGGGAAGTGGACGGATTCACCCTTTCCGTGAGCATGGGCGTCTGCGAGATGGCCTCCGCCGACGAGACCTACACGGGGCTCTTCCGCAAGGCGGACGTCGCGCTGTATGTATGCAAGAAGACGGGACGCGGGCAGTTCCGGTACTACGATGAATCCATGGAGGGCGAGGTCCTGCCTGCCGAAGAAACACAAACGGAGATATAAGATATGACGATTCAGGAATGCTTTGCCGCCCTCGGGGGCGATTACGACGATGTGATCGGGAGACTGCGCAGCGAACGGCTCGTGCAGAAGTTTGTGCTCAAATTTCCCGAAGACGGGAGCTATGCGCTCCTCTTGCAGGCATTTGAACAGGGGAATGCGGAAGAGGCATTCCGTGCGGCGCATACCATCAAGGGGATGTGCCAGAATCTCGGATTTACAAAGCTCGGGAACTCAGCGAGCGACCTCACCGAGGCGATCCGCGGGGGCGACCTTGCGGCGGGAGTTCCCTTTATGCCCGCCGTGAAGGAGGACTACGCGCTAACCGTGCGCGCCATCGAGGCTTTCAAAGCAGGGCTTTAAACCGCCGGGGCTTAGAATTGCTTGAAATTGTCTGTACGCTTGCCGGAAGGCAATCAAAAATGAGGGGCACATATGTCCGGAAACGATACAAACGATACAAAAAAACGCGAGAACATCGGAAAGAGACTGAAGAATTTCATCATGGGCGAGACGAGCCTTTTCGCCACCATGCTGTTGATCGTGGTGATCATCATAAGTCTGGTCTCCGCCTATTTCGGCGTGTACAGGATCACTTATGACCGTGCGTATGCGCGGCTCGACGACGCCGCCAATACCGTGATCGACCAGATCCGCTCCATGTACCAGCGTGACGGGGAGATCTTGGCGGCGACTGCGAAGATGATCGCCGCTTCCGATGCGTTCGACGTAGATCTCAATGTCGAGGGCGAAGAGGAGAAGCAAGCGGCGCTCACCGAGTTCCGCGAAAAGATCACCGAAGATATCGCCCTCATTAAACCCATCCAGAATCTGATGAGTTTGCGGATCTATACCCCAAGCGGCGACGTCTTCCTCCCCGACGAAGGCCTTTCCGACTTTCAGATCTCCATCGCAGAATACGAAGGGCTCACCCAGCTCGTAGACAGGGACCGCAGCAAACCGAACAGCGAGTACGGCAGTTTTGTCTCCTCCCGGATCGAGAGCAAGCGGGCGGGGTATGAGAAGACGCAGATCGTATGCCAATATGTGCCCATCGTGCGGGAGGATACGGACAGCATCGTCGCGCTGCTCTCCGGCGTGACCGTGCTCTCGCAGTTCCCCGCTCTGCTCCGCGTGAACAACCTCTACAACGGCGACGGCAAGGTCGCGATCGTAGACGGCAAGTCCGAGGGGTATGAGATGATCATGGATACGATGCACTCCTATAACCCCGACGGCACCCCGAAAGAAGATTACGAGCTGGGATATTTTTCCGATTACACCGGCGAGAAGATCCGCGGCTGGAAGTCGGTGGAGGACTTCCGCGCCGACGTTGCGGCGGGCAACACGGGCAGCGCCGAACTGTGGTTCGAAGACATCAACGAATGGCTCTATGTCTACTACGCGCCGGTGGGCAGTCCCGCAAACCGCTGGAGCGTCATCATTTCCGTTCCAAAGAGCGTGGCGTTCATCAATGTCAGGTACACACAGATCATCTTTGTCGTGATCGGTTCGGTGCTGGCGGTCGCGCTCGTCCTCTATTTCCTGTGGATCAGAAGGGCCGCCAAAGAGATGGTCCGCAAGAACGTCGAGCATGCCGTGCTCGAAGAACGGCTCCACAAGGCGGAAGCGGCGGAACGCGCCAAGACGATCTTTCTCTCCAATATGTCGCACGATATCCGCACGCCGATGAATGCCGTTCTCGGTTTCACCGCGCTGGCGGAGGCCAATATCGACAACAAGGAGCGCGTGCAGGATTACCTCAAGAAGATTATGTCTTCGGGCAACCATCTGCTCTCGCTCATCAACGATATTCTCGATATGTCCCGCATCGAGAGCGGGAAACTCAACATCGAAGAGAAACCCTGCTCCATTTCGGATATCTTCCGAGATACGCGGAACATCATCCAGACGCAGATGAAGAGCAAGCAGCTCAACTTTTTTATGGACACCGTCGATGTCGTGGATGAGGACATCCTCTGCGATAAGCTCCATCTGAACCAGGTCCTTCTCAATCTCTTGTCGAACGCCATCAAATTTACGCCGGCGGGCGGTTCCGTCTCCCTGACGATCCGCCAGAAGGCAAGCGCGCCCACGGGGTACGGCGCCTATGTGATCAAGGTGAAAGATACGGGGATCGGCATGAGCCCCGAGTTCGCGAAGCACATCTTCGAACCCTTCGAACGGGAGCGCACCTCCACGGTGAGCGGCATCCAGGGGACGGGGCTCGGCATGGCGATCACGAAGAACATTGTCGATACGATGGGCGGCACGATCGAAGTCGAGACGACGCCCGGGAAGGGGACCGAGTTCACGGTCGAACTTCAGTTCCGTCTGCAGTCCGAACGCAAACAGATCGGGGTCATTCACGAACTCGAAGGACTGCGTGCGCTCGTGGTGGACGACAGCTTCGAGACCTGCGACAGCGTTTCGAGGATGCTGATGCAGATCGGTATGCGCTCGGAATGGACCCTGCATGGCAAAGAGGCAGTCCTCCGCGCAGGGCAGGCGATCGACGTCGGGGATCAATTCTCGGTCTATATCATCGATTGGATGATGCCCGATCTGAGCGGATTCGAGATCGTGCGCCAGATCAGAAAGATCGTCGGCGACGACGTTCCGATTATCATTATCACGGCCTATGACGTCTCCGCGATCATAGACGAGGGGAGGGACGTCGGCGTGACCGCATTCTGCAACAAGCCGATCTTCCTGTCCGATCTGCGCGATACGCTCTATTCGATCGTCGGCAGCAAGAAGTCCGATCCGGAAGCGGCGGAGGAGAACGACATCTCGCACTTCAAGGGAAAGCGGCTGCTCCTCGTGGAGGACAACGAGCTCAACCGCGAGATCGCGGAAGAACTCCTCACCGAGAACGGCTTCATGATCGAGACCGCCGAGAACGGCGAGGTCGCGGTCGGGAAGGTAGCGGCTTCCGAACCGGGGTATTACGACCTCATCCTGATGGATATCCAGATGCCCGTGATGGACGGCTATGAGGCCACCAAGAAGATCCGTGCGCTGGAGGATCCGGGGCTCGCGTCGGTGCCGATCGTGGCAATGACCGCGAATGCGTTCGACGAGGACCGGGCAAAGACCGCCGCCTGCGGCATGAACGCGCATATCGCAAAGCCGATCGACGTCGCACAGCTCTTGCAAACGCTCAAAATTCTACTGAAGAATACATAAATTCTCTTGACAAGATATTTCTCGTGCATTATAATAATAAGTGTGAGAATGTAGAAAAATAAGAGAAGACGGCGGAAATTGAGAGTAGGGAATTGTCAGATCGGGACAGTTGAATTGTTGAAAATTGTAAAATACATATAAAGTCAGGGCAAAAAGTTGGAATATTTACGTTTGGGCGATATCCTCGTCGGAAATGGGGTTATCACACAGGAACAACTGAATTACGCATTGGATCTTCAGAAAACGCGGCGGGAACGTCTCGGCGCGATCCTCATTGAGGAGAAGATCATCGACGAGCAGCGCCTGATCGAGACGCTCGAAATGCAGCTCGGGATCGACTTTATCGATCTGAGCAAAGTGCATATTCCGATCGAGCTCGCCTCACTGGTCCCGCGCAGCATCGCCAAACGTCATGGCGTCGTTCCCGTCGC
>CANROI010000051.1 GCA_947632165.1 uncultured Clostridia bacterium | reverse complement strand
TGCAGGATGTACGTCTCGAGGCGCTTCTGTTCCCGGAGCGTGAAGCACTGCACCGTTTTCTCCTGCTGCTTGGGGCGGATGATGCAGTCGGCATATTGGTGTTCCGTGAGCCCGATGCGGGCCGCCCGCTTGAGCGATACTTTGAGCACCGTGATCACGCTGATGACGGTGTTTGCGGCGTACTGCTCCGAGAGCCCGGAAATGAACTTCTGCAGCACGCCCGCAGTCAACTGCCCGAGTTCGAATTTCCCGAGCGCGGGAATGATCTTGCGCCGCACCGTGAGGCTGTACTTTTCGTAAGTACGGACCTTGTTCTGCGTCTTCACGCACGATTCGAGCCATTCATTGAGCCAATCTTGGTAAGTCATAAGTGAAACCTCCGTTTTTTCCCTCATTATAACGCAGGTTCAACGGATCGGCTCCGACGGAGAAAGGGCGCGTAAGCGCCGAAAGGGTTCTCTGAAAACCCTTCAGTCACTCACTTCGTTCGTGACAGCTCCCCTGCAGGGGCGCCAAGAAGGCTTGTGTGCTTCCCAAATTACTGCGCGTTGGAAAACCGCGCTTTTCCATAAGCGCCCACAATTTGCCGAACCTTTTCGGCTTAATGTCTGCACAAGACAGACCGTGCGTGGGCGATAACGTTCCATGAAATCCGAAACTTAACCCCTCACGGAAAAAGGTTCGGCACCGCGGCTTTTGCTGCGGTGCCGAAGATTTTTCGTGAGCTTCTCTACATATTCTTCATCCCCCGCTTGCCGTGGGAGAGTTTCCTCACCGACGTTCTGTGTTCCTCGCCCGCAAACAGCCGCACGAGGTTCTTCCGGTGCGCAAACCAGGTGAGCGCGTTGAGCAGGAGCAGCATCATGAGGCACGCGACGGCGGGCGGGCTGACAATCTCTTCCCCGAAACGGAAGACGAACATGAGCCCCTGCCAGATCGAAAAGCCCGAAACGCCGAGGAGAGAGCCCATCGAGCCCCATTCCGTGTAGGCGATATACCCGACGACCCCCAAGAGCAGCGCCGCCAGCATGACGAAGAAGTACCACCATGTCTCGCAGGAGATGCAGGCCCAGAACAGCCCCAACGTGGAGGCGATCCCCTTCCCGCCCTTAAACTTCATCGTGACGGGGAAGATGTGCCCGATGATCACGCACGCGCCGCAGAAATAGCGCGTCAGATCGGACACGAGGACGTTTTGCGTGCCTTCAAACACATACCCGCGGAAGATGAAGTAGCTGATCAGGGCGGGCAGGCCGCCCTTGCAGGCGTCGAGGAGAAAGTTCACAAACCCCACTTTGAGCCCGAACTCGCGGGAGATGTTCATCGTGCCCGGGTTGCCGCTGCCGATCTTGCGGACGTCCCTGTGCTTGAACTTCCCGATGAGGACGGCAAAGTTGAAACAGCCGATGAAATAGCAGACGATCGCCATGAGGAGCAGCCAATACCAGAGTTCCGAAAAAGCGAGCGTGCGGAGCGGCAGATCGGCGAGAAGAGACGGCATTACGAGTCCTCCTTCTTGCTCCTCACCTGGATGCGGATGGGAGTGCCCGAAAAATCGTATGCGCCGCGGATGACGTTCTCGAGATAGCGCGCATAGGAGAAATGCAGCAGGTTTTCGTCGTTGACCATGAGCACGAACAGCGGCGGCTTCACGGCGACCTGCGAGGCATAGTAGAGCTTCATCCGCCGCCCGAGGTAGCTCGGCGGCTCCGAAATGCGCATAGCGTCCATCAAGAGGTCGTTGAGGGCGCCCGTCGGGACACGGAAGGAGGCGTGCGCATAGACTTCCTCCGCAAGGTCGAGGAGCTTCTCGACCCGCTGCCCCGTCTTTGCCGAGATATAGACGGACTTATAATAGTCCATGAACTTCAGATCTTCCTTGAGCTTCTCTTCGAACTTCAGAATGGTGTGGGTATCCTTTTCGATCGTATCCCACTTGTTCATCACGATGACGGAGGGCTTGCCCTCCTCATGCACCTGCCCGATGATGCGCACATCCTGCTCGGTGAGCCCTTCGCCGCAGTCGACGACGAGCAGCACGACATCCGCCCTTCGGATGGCGTCGAACGCGCGGAGGACGGAGTAGTACTCGACGTCGTCGTTTACGGAGCGCTTTCTGCGGATGCCCGCCGTGTCGATGATCGTATACTTCTTGTCCCCCCGCGAAAAAGGCGTGTCAACGGCGTCGCGCGTCGTGCCCGCGAGCGGGGTGACGATCGAACGCTCTTCGCCGAGCAGACGGTTGACGAGGGAGCTCTTGCCCGCGTTCGGCTTGCCGACGACCGCGATCTTCAGCGAATCATCCTCGCCGGTCTCCCCCTTTTCGAACCATTCCACGGCCTTATCGAGCACGTCGCCGATCCCCCGCGAATGCTCTGCGGAGACGGCATAGGGCTCGCCGAGCCCGAGCGCATAAAACTCGAAGAGCTTTTCGGGGGAGTACTCGTCCACCTTGTTGACGACGAGCAGGACGGGCTTCTTACTGCGGCGGAGGTAGTCCGCCACGTCGTAGTCGGAGGCGGTGAGCCCCTCTTTCCCGTCCGTGAAGAAGAGAATGACGTCGGCGGTCTCGACGGCGAGCTGCGCCTGCGCGGCGATCTCCTTCCACATCATGTCCTCGCTCTTGAGCTCGATCCCGCCCGTATCGACGAGCATGAAGGGCTTTCCGCGCCATTCCGAGGTGACGTAAATGCGGTCCCGCGTGACGCCGGGCCGGTCTTCTGTAATGGAAATTTTTCGTCCTGCGACCTTGTTGAAAAAGGTGCTCTTGCCCACGTTGGGCCTGCCGACGATCGCAATTAACGGTATCATAACGGTTCTATTATAAAAAAATTTCCGCCCTTTGTAAAGGGAAAAGGGCTGCCGCGGCTCTAATTTCTCTCGCTCCGGACGATCCCGAGGACGCGCTCGAAATAATCGGGGAGCGGGGCTTCGAAGGTCATGCGCTCGCCCGTGGAGGGATGGGTGAGCTCGAGCCGGAACGCATGCAGCAGCTGCCCCTCGAGGTCGAACCGCTGATTTTTATAGCCGTAGGTCCTGTCTCCCACGACGGGATGCCCCATATATTTGGCATGCACCCGGATCTGGTGCGTCCTGCCCGTCTTCAGAGAAAATCTCACGAGCGTGTTGCGCGCGAACCGCTCTTCGACGAAGAAATCCGTCTCCGCGCGCCGCCCCTGCCCCGCGGGGAGCACCGCCATTTTAAGGCGGTCCTTTGGGCTGCGCCCGATCTGGGTGACGACGGTGCCTGTATCCTCTTTGACGACGCCCTCCAAAAGCGCGAGGTATTCCCTGCGACAGGTCTTATCCTTGATCTGTTCGGAGAGAGAGAGGTGGGCGCGGTCGTTCTTGGCGACGACGAGGAGCCCGGACGTATCCTTGTCGATCCTGTGGACGATCCCGGGGCGGAGTTCGCCGTTGATGCCGCTCAGGTTCTTCAGCCGGAACAAAAGCGCGTTCACGAGGGTGCCCTCGAGGTTGCCGTTCCCCGCATGGACGGTCATCCCCTGCGCCTTGTTGACGACGGCAAGATCGTCGTCTTCATAGACGATCTCGATGGGGATGTCCTCCGCGCGCGCGGCAATGGGCACGGGATCGGGGATCTCGACGGAGACCCTCTGCCCCGCCCGCGTGACGGCGCCCGCCTTGACGGGCGTCCCTCCGATCCGGATCCGTCCCGCGTCTGCGAGTTTTTTGACCGCGGAGCGGGTAAGCTCCGTCTTTTCGCTCAAAAAAACGTCGACGCGGAAGCTGCCTTCCGCGACGATCTCAATCGTTTTCACTTGGTTTCCCGTCCTCTTGCGTCTTCTCCGCTTCGTGCGCCTCCCTGTATTTGCCGAGGGGGATGAGCGCGTCTTTGCCGATAAACAGGATCACGATCACAAGCGCCACCGCGCCGAACGTGATGCAGAAATCCGCGATGTTGCAGATGCCGAAGCCGATGCGCGAGACGTCGACGAAATCACGGACATACCCCAAACAGACGCGGTCGATCAGGTTGCCGATCGCGCCCGCCTCGATGACGGCGAGGCAGACCCGCGCGGGCAGATTCTTTCTGAATACGGTGAAAAAGAGCACGCCGATGCCGATGATCATGAACACCGTGAGCACGACAATGATCTTCATGGCCGTGGGCGTATCCCCGAACCAGCCCCAGGCGATCCCCGTGTTGCCGCCCTTGAGATAGTTGAGACGGATGAACCCGAGAAAGAAGTCCGGCTGGCTGATCTCCGACGCATAGGCCCATGCCTTGGAGATCTGATCGAAAAAGAGCAGACCGAACATCACGAGCCCGCTGATGATGAGGCTTATCATTCATCCTCCTCCATCAGCCCGAGCTCCTTGCAGAGATTCCCGAGGTCGAGCGGTTCCTTGGGGTTGAGCACATCGTCCATGTTGAATCCCGTCTCCTCCTCTTCCTCTTCGCCCTCCTCCTCTTCGCCGAGGTGGGCGCGCAGGGCGTCCGTGAACGTCTTGAAATCGTCCACGTCCTCCGCGTCCGGATATTTCAGCGTGAGCCGCTCGGAGAGAATGCGGCATTTCTCGGCGAGGAGCAAGAGCTCCTTCCGGTCGACATCCGCCTCCTGCGAACTCTCCTGTTTGATGCGCTCCCCCTCCTGCACGGCGCGCAGAAGGGCCGCCGAGATCTCGCTCCGCTGGCTCTCGAGCACGGAGAGGCGGGCGCGCAGCAGCCTGTTCTCCTCCTTGAGCTCTTCCTGCGCCTCTTTCTGGCGCTTGACCGCCCCTTCGTACTCCGCCTTCAGGCGGGCAATGAGCGTCTTTACCTCTTTTTCCGTATAGCGTCCGAACATCTTGATTCTCCCTTATTTATATCTGTGCACCATCTCGCTCTTGAGGGCATAGAGCGATTCGGATAGGTCGACTTTGTAGATATGCGGCATGTCGAGGCGGGTATACTCCTCCCAGAATCTGCCGTACTCCGCTTCGAAATAGGCGTGGATCTCGGCGAGCGGCCGGTCTTTTGCGACCTTCTTCCCCCCGAGGAAGAGCGGCTCGCGCAGATTGCGCACGCGGAAATTTCTGACGGTCATGCGCTTCCAGGTCTCGACGGGATGGAAGATCTCGAGCGGCGCGTCTTCGTCGATGCGCTCCCCCGCGCGGGTGATGAGATCGGCGATCGCCTTGTCCGTCTCCCGGTCGTAGAGCCGGTAGACCTCCTTCATGCCGGGATTGGTGATTTTCTCCGTCGAATCCGAAAGTTTGATCTTGGGGATCTCGTGCCCGTCCTCAAACACGGCGGCGAGCTTGTACACGCCGCCGAGGGCGGGCATATCGGCGCTCGTGATGAGCTTGGTGCCGATGCCCCAGCTGTCGATCTTCGCGCCCTGCTCCTTCAGAGAGCGCACGCTGTTTTCGTCGAGATCGCCCGACGCGCAGATGATCGCCTTTTCGAAGCCCGCCTTATCGAGCATCTTCCGCGCCTCTTTGGAGAGGTAGGCAAGGTCGCCCGAATCGATGCGGATGCCCTTGGGCTCATGCCCCGCTTCGCGCAGTTCCCGAAAGACCTTGACGGCGTTCGGGACCCCGCTCTTCAGCGTGTCGTAGGTATCGACCAGAAGGAGACAGCCGTCGGGGAAGTTCCGCGCATAGGCGCGGAACGCCTCTAACTCGGTGGGGAAGTTCATCACCCAGCTGTGCGCCATCGTGCCCGAAACGGGGATGGAGAACAGCTTGCCCGCATACACATTGGAGGTGCCCACGCAGCCGCCGATGATCGCGGCGCGCGCGCCGTAGATGCCCGCGTCGGCGCCCTGCGCCCGCCTCAGACCGAATTCCATGACGCCGCCGCCCGCCGCGGAACAGATCTTTGCCGATTTGGAGGCGATGAGCGTCTGATGGTTTACAAAAGTAAGAAGCGCCGTCTCCACGAGCTGCGCCTGGATCATGGGCGCCTTGACCGTGAGGATGGGCTCGTAGGGAAAGACGATCTCCCCCTCTTTGACCGAATAGACGTCGCCCGTAAAGCGGAGGTCCTTCAGATAGGCGAGGAAGTCCGCAGTGAACAGACCGAGCGACCCGAGGTAGGCGAGGTCCTCCTCGGTGAAACGGAGATGTTCGAGGTAGTCGGCGGCCTGTTCCATGCCCGCCGCCACCGAATAGGTGATGAGCTTGTTGGGGCGGAAAAAGATATCGAAGGCGGCGAGCTGTTCATGCTTGCCCTCCGAAAAATAGCCCTGCCCCATCGTGAGCTGGTAAAGATCGGTCAAAAGCGTCAGATTTCTCATGATTCCTTCCCTCCGTCTTCCGGCGGCTCGCCTTTCCCTCCGAACAGCCCCTTGACCTTCTCTTTGAAGGCGTTCCACTTGTAGCGGAAGGTCTCCTCTTCGGGCTTCGGCGGGTAGTCCGCGCCGAAGGCGTTGATCTTGCCGGAATAGGGTTTTTCGTCCCTGTAAATGGCTGCAAATTCACGGATCGCACAAGGATCCCCCTCTTTGCTGCCGATGAGCTTCCCCTCCTTGCGGTAGTTGAGCGCAAGCAGGATGCCGATCCCGCCGATCCCGCCGATGATCATCAGAATGGAGACCACCTGTGACCAACGCACGCCGCCCCCATCCAGAATAAAGCCCGGGGCGCGCAGCGGCTCCATGATCGTGCGCACGGTGCCGTACCAGACGAGATAGGCGCAGGCGATCAGGCCGTTCGGCTTTTTGAACCACTTCCACGCCGCCGTGAAGAGCAGCGCGAAGCCGATGAGGTTGATAAAGCTCTCATAGAAAAAGAAGGCGTAATGCCAAACTGCATTGGGATCGGAGAACGCGGCGATCCCGTCCCCCGCGAAACGGCTGCTGATGGGCACGGCGAACGGGAACCACTCCATCGCCTCGCTCGCGACCGTTCCGCCGTACACTTCGGCGTTCATGAAGTTGCCCCATCTCCCGAGCGCCTGCGCGAGCAGGATGGTGGGCATGACGCAGTCCGCCGCCCTCAGAAAGCTCACCTTTTTGACGCGGCAGACGATGAAGGCGCCGAGGATGCCGCCGATGAGCCCGCCGAGGATGGACATTCCGCCCTTGCGGAAGTTGATCCAATTCGCAAACCACTCCCCGAGGTCGGCGCCCTCCGTTCCGGCGGTGATGCAGTAGAACGTGCGCGCGCAGATGAGCGCCAACGGGATCGCGACGACAAAGCCCAAAAAGACAAGGTCTGACGACATGTTCCTCCGCTTCATGAGCAGCACGGAGAGAAGCGTAGCGGCAATGATGCCCACTACGATGCAGATCGCGTAATAATAGATGCGGAATCCGAAGAGATCGATCCCGGGATGGTCCAAAAGAAGCGCTGTCATGGCCGGTTCCTCAAATTGGTTTTATTATAGCACCTTGCGGAAGGAAAAGTCAAGGACATAAGGGCAGACTTTCCGAAAAACTCACCCTTCCCGCGCCGATTTCCCTCTGCGCCCGTTCAGACGAGATCGAGTTTGAGCGGCTTGATGGCTTTGAGAACGGGCACCGCCGCAAAGACGAGCGCATAGTTCACCGCGCTGTTATAGATCTGCCCGAGGAGAAAGAAGCGGATGACGAAATAGATGCCGAAATCGAGTTCTCCGCCGAAGTACTCTCCCGCCGCGGCAAGGACCTCTTTGGGCATCCAGAGCGGGAGCCCGAGGTAGTACATGCCCGTCGTGTTGATCCCGACCGAGCAGACGGCAAAGGTCAGAACGCAGATGAGCGCAAGTTTTGCATAGATGCTGCCGCGGAAGTTGAACTTCAGCTTCATGACGAGCCCCGAGATCACCGCCATTGCCATCACCGAGAGCGCGACCCACCAATAGTAGGGAAATCCCATGCCGCTGATGACATAGCCGATCGCGTCGCCCAGCAGAACGGCAATGCCGCCGAATACGGGGCCAATCAGGATCCCCGCGATCACCGACATGAACAGCGTGAGTGAAAACTGCACGGTGAAAAACTTGATCTCGAAGGTGTTCACGACGATGCAGAGCGCCGTCACGACCCCGACATAGGCAAGTTGCTGTGCAAGCGACTTTTCGAGCAGGAGCCCGGGGAACAGGACGCGCTTAAAGAGGGGCGCCCGGCGGGCGGTTTCGGATTCGGACATAAAAATAACCTCCGTGTGAGGAGGTCCGTCGTCGGTATTTCGAAAAATACCAAAGAATTCGCAAAAATTACGCTGTTTTTTGCGAAAAGAAGGCGCAACGGAACGCGCTTGCCATTCGGGTTTGCACCAATCATGGCAGAGCGCAGAGTTTGCGCCGACGAGCGGACGCGCCGCGGCACCGCAGAGCTTGGAGGGCTGAGATTTCTCCGCTCTTTCGTTTGCGAACAACGTCCCGTTTCGCAACACTTAACGCGCCTTGGCTACTCTTCCCGCTCATCATAGCACGTTTCGGGAAAAAGCGCAACAAAATCGCGCGCCTTTTACATACTTCCCCGAGAATGTGCGAAATTAACAGTATGGTTCTCGTCATGATCCGCACGGCGATCCTCTTCGTCGTGCTGCTTGTCATCATGCGTCTCAT
>CANROI010000050.1 GCA_947632165.1 uncultured Clostridia bacterium | reverse complement strand
TGGAAGTATGTATCGCCGTTCTGCGCCGTGCCGCGCTGGACGGGATGTTCGGGGTTGAGCGCGCGCGCCTTGAATTCCGCAACATCTTTTGCAAGCCCTTTCTTGTCGAAGAGCGCCTTGAGTTCGGGATAGTCAATGACGTCGATCTTGCTCACTTCATGAGAGGTACGGAACCCGTCGAAGAAGGAGAGGAAGGGGACGCGGGCGCGGAGCGTCGCGAGGTGGGCGACGGTCGCGAGGTCCATGACTTCCTGCACGGAGCAGCTCGCGAGCATTGCAAAGCCGGTCTGGCGGCAGGCCATCACGTCGGAATGGTCGCCGAAGATGTTCAGCGAATGCGCGGCGAGCGCACGCGCGGATACATGCATGACCATCGGGAGCAGTTCGCCCGAGATCTTATACATATTGGGGATCATGAGCAGCAGCCCCTGCGAAGCGGTGTACGTCGTCGTGAGCGCGCCCGCGGAGAGGGAGCCGTGCACGGCGCCGGCGGCGCCGCCTTCCGATTGCATCTCCGTGATGCGGAGCTTCTGGCCCCACATGTTCAGCCGGCCCTGCGTTGCCCACTCATCGGCGGATTCCGCCATGGGGGACGAGGGGGTGATGGGGTAGATGGCAGCCACTTCCGAGAAGGCGTAAGCGACGTGCGAGGCGGCGGTATTGCCGTCGATTGTCATCTTGGTCATCGAAAAACCTCCATAAAATAAATATTTTTGTAATTTCGGGCGTACGAAAAAATCGCGACTTTTCGCCGCCTTGTCCATTATACGTCATTTGCCGCGCAAAGTCAAGGCCGAAATAATATTTTTTGCGCGGATTCGTCGGATTTTTCGCAAAGAGTACAAGAAAGTGCCCCGCTTCGGCGTCCGGTGCCCGCGGCGCGGGGCCGCTCCGGCGAAAGAAAACGAAAGTTGTCCGAAAACGACGTAAAACTCTTGCCATAAACCGCAAAATATGGTATAATCAAACAGAACAAGTGCAACATTTTGCGAGGTAGTTATGGCAGAACAACACTATGATGCCGGCGATATCACCGTGCTCGAGGGGCTCGAGGCGGTGCGGCTCCGCCCCGGTATGTACATCGGCTCGACGGGCAGCCGCGGGCTCCATCACATTCTCTGGGAGATCGTCGACAACGCGATCGACGAGGCGGCGAACGGCTATGCGGACAGGATCGAAGTCATCCTCCATAAAGACGGCAGCGCCTCGGTCGAGGACAACGGGCGGGGGATCCCGACGGACATCCATCCCAAGATGAAGGTCTCGGGCGTGCAGGTCGTCTTTACCCAGCTCCATGCGGGCGGGAAGTTCGACGAACACAACTATTCCTATTCGGGCGGGCTGCACGGCGTGGGCGCCTCGGTGACGAACGCCCTCTCGAAGTGGCTCAAAGTCGAGGTCTACAAGGACGGTACGACCTATAAGATGGAGTTCCGCTCCGAATACGATCCCAAGAAGAAGCGGGTGGAGTCGGGCGTGCCCGTATCCCCGCTCGAGGATGCGAAGATCAAGACGAAGAAGCACGGCACGCTCGTGCATTTCATGCCGGACGGCGCCGTCTTTTCCTCGACCGATTTCCAGCTGTCTACCGTTTCGAACCGTCTCAACGAGCTCGCCTTTCTGAACCGCGGGCTCACGATCCGGCTCGTCGACGAGCGGATCACGATGAATGAATTCCGCGCGGGCGAAGAGGAGGAAGACGTCCAGCTCGACCTTGCGGGCGCGACCCAGCCCTATTCCGTGGAGTTCCGCTACGACGGCGGCATTTCCGACTTCGTGAAGTACCTCAACGAGGGCAAGACCGCGCTCTACCAAAAGCCGCTCTATTACCGGGCGGAGAAGGACGGGATCCTGATCGAATATGCCATCCAGCACACGAGCGAATATACCGAGAATCTGTTCTCGTTCGTGAACAATATCCCGACGCCCGAGGGCGGGTTCCACGAGATGGGCTTCAGGAGCGGCATCACGCGCATGCTCAACGACTTCGCGCGGGAGTCGAAGGCGCTCAAGGAAAAGGATCCGAACTTCCTCGGCGACGATTTCCGCGAGGGGCTCTCCGCGGTGCTCTCCATCAAGATGAAGAACGTGCAGTTCGAGGGGCAGACGAAGACGAAGCTCGGCAATCCCGAGGCGAAGGCGCCCGTCGAAGCGGCGGTCGTGGAGGGGCTGAAGAGCCTTGCGGGCCAGACGGGCTACAAGAAATCCTTCGAAGAGATCATCAAAAAGGCGCAGGGTGCGGCGAAGGTGCGCATTGCGGCGCGGCAGGCGAAGGACACGGCCCGCGCGAAAAATTCCATCGACTCGCTGACGCTCGTCGGGAAGCTCGCCGCCTGTTCGGGCAAAAAGCCCGAGCTCAACGAGCTGTTCATCGTCGAGGGCGACTCCGCGGGCGGCACCGCAAAGCAGGCGCGGGTGCGGCAGTACCAATCCATCCTTCCCCTGCGCGGCAAGCCGCTCAACGTCGAGAAAAAGCGGCTCGACCAGGTGCTCGCCAACGAGGAGATCCGCACGATCATCTCGGCGCTCGGGGCGGGCATCGGCAACGACTTCAACCTCGATAAACTCAACTACCACAAGGTCATCATTCTCTCGGATGCCGATCAGGACGGCTTCCACATCCGCTGCATCCTTCTCACCTTCTTTTTCCGCTATATGCGCCCGCTCGTCAACGCGGGGCACGTCTACATCGGCATGCCGCCGCTCTACAAAGTGTACAAGCAGAACTCGAATGTCGAGGAATACGCCTACGACGACAACGAGCTGCAGGAAAAGATCGAAAAAGTGGGCAAGGGCTATCTCATCCAGCGCTACAAGGGCCTCGGAGAGATGAGCGCCGAGCAGCTCTGGACCACGACGATGGACCCCACGAAGCGCAATCTCACACAGGTGACCATCGAGGACGCCGTTGCCGCGGAGAACATGATCTCCACGCTCATGGGCGACAAGGTGGAGGGCAGAAAGGAATTTCTGAGCCGGAATGCGAACTTCAATAAGACGGACGCGTTCATCGACCGCGTGAAGCTCACAGGAGGAACGCGATGAAAAAGCAGGAAAAGCGGCAGGAGCCGCCGCAGGGAAATCTCTATGTCACCCCGCTCGAGGAGGTGCTTCCGAACTCCATGCTCCCTTATGCGGAGTTTGTCATCATGGACCGCGCCCTTCCGCGCGTCGAGGACGGCCTGAAGCCCGTCCAGCGCCGCATTCTGTACACGATGTACGAGATGGGGCTCATGCCCGATAAGCCGCACAAGAAGTCGGCGCGCATCGTCGGCGACTGCATGGGCAAATACCATCCCCACGGCGACGCCTCCGTCTATGACGCGATGGTGCGCATGGCGCAGGATTTCAACATGGGCAGGACGCTCGTGAACGGGCACGGCAATTTCGGCTCGGTCGACGGCGATCCCGCCGCGGCGATGCGCTATACCGAGGCGCGGCTCGAGCCGCTCGCGCTCGAACTCTTGCGCGATCTCGATAAGAACACGGTCTCCTTCTCGCTCAACTTCGACGACTCCCTCAAGGAGCCCGATATGCTGCCCGGGCGGTTCCCCAATCTGCTCGTGAACGGCGCCTCGGGCATTGCGGTCGGTCTCGCAACGAACATCCCGCCCCACAACCTGGCGGAGACGATCAACGGCGTCGTCGCCTACATCGAAAAGCCGAGCATCAAGCTCAACGAGATGCTCAAGTATATCCCCGCGCCCGATTTTCCCACGGGCGGCTACATCATCGCGGGCGAACTCAACGAGGCGTACAAGACGGGCAAGGGCAAAATCACGCTGCGCGCCCGCATCCGCGTCGAGCCGGGCGAGGGGGACAAAAAGAACCTTGTCATCACCGAACTTCCCTATCAGGTGAACAAGAGCAACCTCCTGCGCCGCATTGCCGAGCTCAGGGAGGAGAAGAAAGAGGAGCTCTCGCCCGTGACGAAGGTGACGGACGAATCCGACCGCGGCGGCATGCGCGCCGTGGTGGAGGTGCGGGGGGATACCGACATCCCGAAACTGCTCAAGACCCTTTACAAGTACACCGACCTCGAGACGAGCTTCGGCATCAACATGGTCGCGATCGCCGGCGGCAAGCCCATGCTCATGGGGCTCATGGACATCATCAAGTACTATGTGAACTACCAGCGCGAAGTGGTGCTGCGCCGCACAAAGTTCGATCTTGCGCAGGCAAAGGAGCGCTGCCACATCCTCGAAGGGCTCATCATCGCGGTCCGCAACATCGACGAGGTCATCCGGATCATCAAGACGGCGGAATCCACGCCCGACGCAAGGGACAAGCTGAGGAAGCGCTTCGAACTCTCCGAGCGCCAGGCGCAGGCGATCCTCGATCTGCGCCTTGCACGGCTCACCAAGCTCGAAGTGTTCAAGCTCGAAGAGGAACTCAAGCGCCTGAAGGAGCTCATCAGAATGCTCACGGCGATCGTGGGGAGCACCAAGCTGCAACTCGAAGTCGTGAAGCGGGAGATCCTCGAAATCAAAAAGAAGTACGGCACGCCGCGGAAGTCCACCCTCGTGTTCGACGAGAGCGAGACGTCGGTGGAGCGCGCCGATATCCGTGAACCGGGCGTCAAGAGCCTTCTTTGCATTTCGGCGGCGGGTACGCTCAAATGCGTCAGCGAGAAGAATTTCAACCTCTCCTCGAAGGCGGCGGGCGAAAAGACCAAGCCGCAGACCGTTCTCAGGGAAATGCTGCCCATTCTGTCGGACGCGGACGCGCTCGTGTTCACAAATCTCGGCAACTGCTACCGTCTGCGGGCGGAGGAATGCGCGGCGAAGTTCAGCGACGGCGGGTTTACGCTGCAGGAGCTGTTCGACGACGTTCCCGAGGCTGAGCGGCCCGTTGCGATCTTCCCGACGGACATCGGCGAGGGCGACCTCCTGTTCATCACGGCGGGCGGCATGCTCAAAAAGACGGCCTGGAGCGAATACGCGGTCTCGAAAGAGGTCTTTCAGGCGATCCGGCTGGGCGAGGGCGACGAAGTCATTGCCGTGCAGACCGATCTTTCGGGCGACGGCGTGACGGTGTTCTTCGTCAGCGCGGGCGGAATGTGCCTCAACGCCCGGAAGGACGACATCCCGCTCCAGGGCAGAGTTGCGGGCGGCGTGAAGGGAATGAATCTGAACGAGGGCGACAGAGTGATCTTCGCCTCCCAGATCGGCGGAGAAGGGGAGATCGCGGTGGCGCTTTCCTGCGGCAGATACAAGCGCGTCATCGCCGCGCAGATCGACCCGCTGCCGCGCTACAGAAAGGGCGTGCAGATCGCCTCACTGAAGGAGGGGGACCGCGTCCTGTTTGCGGACTATGTGACGGAGCCGTATTTCCTCGCCGTTCAAACGGAGAGCGGCATGAGCGAACTTTCGACCGAACAGATCCCCATCGACGCGACCAACACGCGCGGCAGGCAGCTGAAGGAGTTCAAAGATCCGCCCATTGCGGTCTATGCCATGAAGTATCGCAAAGAGGAATAAATTCACGAAATTCTTTGCTCAAGTTCACGCGATTGCTTGCTCGCTTGTGGCTTGCCGCAAGCGGCGCGCCGTGCGCGTCGTAAGCAATCGCCGTGAGGGGTCAACTCTCGGATTTCATGTAACGTCGTCGCCCACACACAATCTTGCCCTGCACGGACAGTAAGCCGCAGGTGTGCGGCAAATTGAGTCGCGCACGGCGGAAGTGAATTCCGCCTAACGCAAGGGGTTCACGAGAAAGTTCACGAAATTCTTTGCTCAAGTTCACGCGATTGCTTGCTCGCTTGTGGCTTGCCGCAAGCGGCGCGCCGTGCGCGTCGTAAGCAATCGCCGTGAGGGGTCAACTCTCGGATTTCATGTAACGTCGTCGCCCACACACAATCTGCCTTGCGCGGACAGTAAGCCGAAAGGGTTCTCAGTGTCATTCTGAACGGAGCCGATAGGCGGAGTTGCCCCGTTTTGCGATATGCGTATCGGTAAAAAGAGGGCCGCCGCCCCGCGCTTTTAAGCGCGGGGCGGCGGCCCTCAACCGATCTTGCGGTCATTCTTCCCGCTTCGGGAAGAGCGTGCGGATCATCTGAAAGACATAGGAGACGGGCACGAGCTCGATCTTTCCCTTGAACTTTTCGCAGCCCTTCATGTTTTTCGCGGGCAGGATCACCCGTTTGAATCCCATTTTGAGGCATTCGTTGACCCGTTTATCGGCAAAATTCACGCCGCGCACCTCGCCCGTGAGCCCTACTTCGCCGAACACGGCGGTGTCCTTGTCGATCGGGACCATCTTTTCCGCGCTCGCAAGGGCGGCGCAGACGGCGAGGTCGGCGCTCGGCTCGTTCAGTTTGATCCCGCCCATCACGTTGAGGTAGATATCCTGGCTCCCGAGCGGCAGTCCGCACCGTTTTTCGAGCACCGCGATGAGCACGACGAGCCGGTTCAGGTCCACGCCCAAGGACATTCTGCGGGGGAGCCCGTAGGCGGTCTTTGCCATGAGGGTCTGGATCTCCACCATCATGCAGCGGTTGCCCGTCTCGCCGGGCGTGACAGCGGAACCGGCCGCCTCGCCGCGCGAATCGGAGAGGAAGAGGGCAGAGTAATCCGAAACGCCTAAGATTCCTTCGCCCGTCATCTCGAATACGCCGACCTCCTGCACCGAGCCGAAGCGGTTCTTCACCGAGCGCAGGATCTTGAACGCTTCGGTGCGTTCGCCTTCGAAGTAGAGCACGGTATCCATGATGTGCTCGAGCACTTTGGGCCCCGCCAGCGTGCCCTCCTTGGTGACATGCCCGACGAGGAAGAAGGTGATCCCCTTTGACTTTGCGATCCGCATGAGTTTTGAAGCGCATTCGCGGACTTGCCCGACGCTCCCCGCGGAGGAGGACAGCGCCTCGGTATACACCGCCTGGATGGAGTCGATGATCACATATTCGGCGTCCGAAAAGGCCTCCTCGGCGTTGTCGAGGCAGGTCTCGTTGAGGAGGAGCAGTTGATCGGAGTCGAGCCCGAGCCGTTCGCAGCGGAGCTTGACCTGCGAGCAGCTCTCCTCGGCGGAGAGGTAGAGCACTTTGTGCTCCTTCGCAAGATGCGCCGCGACCTGTGTCAGAAGGGTGGACTTGCCCACGCCGGGATCGCCGCCCACGAGCACGAGGGAGCCCCTCACGATCCCGCCGCCGAGCACGACGTCGAGCTCGGAATTGCCCGAGGAGACGCGCTCGAACTTCTCGAATTTGACCTGCGACAGGGGGACGGGCCTCGAAGAGAGCGCCGGTCTGAAGCCCGCGGGCGACCGCTTCGAATTTGCCGCGGGGGCGACCGCCTCCTCGACCATCGTGTTGAATTTCCCGCAGTCGGGGCAGCGCCCCAACCATTTTGCGCTCGTATAGCCGCATTCGTTGCAGACAAATTGGGTTTTCATGATTTGTCTCCTTGGTTATTTTTCATTGTGAATTTGCAACTCGGATAACCGCTGCATCCGTAAAAATCCCCATATTTTCCCGATCGCAATACGAGTTGTTTTCCGCAACGCGGACAAATTCGTTCCTCAAGAGCTACTTGTGTTTTTTTAATATTCGCGAGGTGTTCTTCTTTCGAGACGCGATAGGTATCTCTGTTTTGAAGAATTTTATTGCGGATAGTTTGTATATCTTCGGCGGATAGCAAAACTTCCCTTGGGGAACTTAAATAATCCTCAAGTTCGGAAAGATCAATTACATTCGGGCAATCTACATGCTTAATGTCACCGTTTGTAAAGACGATGAATCCTTTCATCGGGATTTTGTCACCGATTATTTTTCTAAGCAGATATAAGTGCGTATTGTTTTGCTTGGCAGGAGAATGAAATTGATTTTTGGTGCCGTTGGGAAACGCTTCGGTCCATTTCTGCTCGTGTTCTTTCCCGTAAATATAGCCGGAATAGTTTTTTGTTTCTATCACATAAACGCCCGATGAAGTGATAAAGATATGGTCGATTTGCGAAGATTTGCCGTTATGCGCGTTAAAAAGAATGACATCATTCATGACAATGTCTTGCGGTTGAGCGATCGAGGTCAAGAGTGCGGCAACTTCCAATTCTCCTTGCTTGCCGCGCTCCTCGATATCGGAATCGGGGGAATGGTGCCTGTAAACGGAGAACTTGATTGCGATCAAAAAGATCACAATAATGATAACCGCGACCCCGATCATAATTTCTGTCATCTTGTAAAACTCCTTATATTATGCGGCGGGCTAAATGCGTCTTGTCAGCAGCACCATCGCATAGGCGGTGATCCCGCGCCCTTGCCCGATATAGCCGAGTTTCTCGTTCGTTCCCGCGGCGACCGCGACGTGTTCACAGCCGAGCGCCCCGCGCAGGTTTTCCCGCATCGTTTCGATGTAGGGGGAGAGGCGGGGGAGTTCGCAGAGCACCGAGACGGAGGCATTCTTCACGCCGAGGCCCGCCTCTTTCAGCATCTCCATCACGTCCTTGAGCAGTTCCATGCTGTCCGCGCTCTTGTAGCGGGGGTCGGTTTCGGGGAAATAAAACCCGATGTCCCTGAGATCTGCCGCGGAGAGCAGGGCGTCCATCAGGGCATGGACGACGACGTCGCCGTCGCTGTGCGCCTCGATCGCGCGGTTGGAGGGAATGG
>CANROI010000049.1 GCA_947632165.1 uncultured Clostridia bacterium | reverse complement strand
GGCTCACGTTTCGGCAGTTTTACATAGAATATCAACCCCATATCACGTTGATTTATCTCATTATTTTTCTCTCGCCCTTTGTGGGCTACGGGTTTGCGATGCTATAAGGCGTGCAAGCCGTAGGCGAAGTGGAGAAATCTTACCCTAAAAGGGGCGCCAAGCATTATATTGTCATTTCGAGCGGAACGAAGTGAAGTCGAGAAATCTCATCCTTATGATAATTCGGTAGAGATGTTTCCTTCGTCGCTACGCTCCTCGTGCCGCGCTCAGAAAATCAAAACTTCGCGCAGGGCGACTTCGGCTAACGCCTCCGCTCAACTTGACATTTAGGATTGGCGTTCCGTATTAGCTTTGAATGGGGGAACTAAGGTAATTTTAATCAACCAATCAAACAAGACTATGAACATCATTGAAATCGAACACTTAAAGAAGTATTACGGTGCCGTCAAGGCCGTGGATGACATCACCTTTTGGGTCAAAAATGGGGAGTTTTTCGCCTTCCTCGGCGTCAACGGCGCGGGCAAGAGCACGACGATCGGCATTCTCTCGGGGGATCTGCCGCGGACGGAGGGGATCGTCAGGGTCGGCGGCAGGGACGTGGACGAGTGTCCCGCCCAAATCAAGCGCGAACTCGGGGTCGTCTTTCAGAGCAGCGCGCTCGATCCTGCGCTCAGCGTGTATGACAATCTCAAATACCGTGCGGCGCTCTATTCGATCACGGGCGCGGCGTTCCGGGAACGCCTCAGGGAACTTGAGACGCTCTTCGAACTCGGCGGGATTATGAAGCGTCCCGTGGGGAAACTTTCGGGCGGACAGCGGCGGCGGGTCGATATTGCCCGCGCGCTCGTGCACCGTCCGGGGATCCTCATTCTGGACGAGCCCACGACGGGGCTCGACCCGCAGACGCGGAAGGGAGTATGGAAGACGGTCAACGCGATCCGGAAAGTGCGCGGCACGACGGTCTTTCTCACCACGCACTACATGGAGGAGGCAGCGGACGCGGACCGCGTCGTCATCATCGACGGCGGCAAAATTTTAGCGAACGCAACGCCCTTGGAACTTAAAAACCGCTATACGGGGGACTATATCACACTCTACGGCGCAGAAGAGGAGAAGCTGCGCTTGCTTGGGCTCGGATACGAGCGGGTGGGAGAAGCGCTCCGGATCGAGGTGAAGGACACTGCGGAGGCGACGGGGCTCATTCTCAAACATCCCGACCTCTTCACCGACTACGAGATCACAAAGGGGAAGATGGACGACGTATTTCTTGCCGTGACGGGCAAGCGCGCCGAGGGAGGGATGTTATGAAGACGCTTCTGTCACTCGTTGAACGCAATTGCAAACTCTTTTTCCGGGACAAGGGGACTTTCTTCCCATCCTTGCTCGCGCCGCTCATTCTGCTCTTTCTGTTCATCGCGTTCCTCGGGAACGTCTATCGCGACAGCATCCGCTCGATCGTCGCGGGATTTCCCATTTCGGACGGGGCGGTGGAGGGCATTGCGGCGGGCTGGCTGCTTTCGTCGCTGCTCGCGGTCTGTGCGGTGACGATCGCCTTCACGGCGAATACGATCATGGTGCAGGACCGGGCTACGGGCCGCGCAAAGGATCTCCTCGTCTCGCCTGTGCAGCCCGCCCTCGTGGCGCTCGCCTATTTCATCGCGACCTTCCTCGTGACCCTCATGATCTGCGCGGTCGCACTCGGTGCGGGGCTCATCTATGTCGGAGCGGCGGGTTGGCATCTGACGGCGGAAGATCTCTGCCTTGCCGTTGCCGACACCGTGCTTTTGACCCTGTTCGGGACGGCGCTCTCATCCGTCGTCTGCCACTTCCTGCACTCGCAGGGGGGCGTGACGGGCGTGCAGGCGATCGTCTCGGCGGCATACGGCTTTCTGTGCGGCGCGTACATGCCCCTCGACAGCCTCACCGATTGGCTGAAAGACGCCCTTATGTTTCTGCCCGGAACTTACGGCACGGGGCTCCTCCACACCCATCTCATGGATGGGGCGATCGGGGCGCTCGCGGGCGAGGGGATCCCCGAAGCGCTCATCGAGGGCATGAAGGACGGCTTCGACTGCAATCTCACGTTCTTCGGCTCCGCCGTTCCGGAATGGACGTCTTACCTCGTGCTCGCGCTTGCGGCGCTTGTGCTCATCGCGCTCTATGTTCTGCTCTGCAGCGTGCGCCTGCGCCGATCGGGGAAGCGCAAAATATCATGAATCGTCCGCCCGCATTCAATGCGGGCGGTTTTTTTCTAAATACGGTTGACAAAACGATCAAAATGTGATATTCTTATTTTGATTTTCATCGAAATACGGAGCAGGGGATGAAGGACGTTTGGGGAGCGCTCAGCGACGGGACGAGAAGAGAGATCCTGACGCTGTTGAAGAGTAGGCCGCATACGGCAGGGGAGCTGTGCGATCAATTCGAATTGACGGGAGCGACGGTCTCCCATCATTTGAGCGTGCTCAAAGAGGCGGAGCTCGTCAAGACGACCCGCCGCGCGCAAACCATCATCTATTCCCTCAATACAGCCGCCTTCCAGAACATGATGAAGACGGTCAGCGATTTTCTCAAATAGAACGCGGAGGTCTCATGAGAGCGGCAATTCTCTATACCGTGGTTTCCCTTGTCAATCTGATCGCATTTGCCGTGGGCATTCTGTTTTTGCCCGCGCAGGTGCCCATTCATTTCAACGCCGCATTGACGGCGGACGCGATGGGCTCGCCTTGGGTCTATCTTTCGCTTCCGGGCGCGGCGGCGCTGATTTCGGCGGGGATCTGGGCGGCCCTCTTCCAAAAAAAGAATCGTGCGGTCACGGTGGGGGTGCTCACTGTGGCGGGGATCGTCTTTGCGACGATCGGCTGGACTTTCTTCGCCCTCGTCTCCGGCGGCGTCGGGTCCGGCGAGCGGGCGACCTTTCCCATCGCGCTCGTCATCGTGCTGCCGATCTCCCTTCTGCTTGCTTGGTTAGGAGCATTGCTGCCCCGCCTTGAGCCGGGCGGGAGCATCGGCATCCGCACCCGCTCCACCCTCGCAAGCGGCGAGATCCGGAAGCGGACCTACCGCCTCGGCGGCGCGCTCCTCTTCGCGGCGGGATGCCTGTCTGCGGCAGCGGCGGTGCTGTTCGGATGTCTGCCCGTCTTGCACGGCGTGCAGTTCATCCCGTTTATCTGCCTCGCCGCAAGCGTTGCGGCGGCCGCGGCTGTGAGCATTCTGTTCGCGTCGGCGCTCGCGCGGCGCTCTGCGGAAAAAGAGGGCAAAGAGGCACAAAAGGGAACGGAATAGAAGCTTGCGGCGATCGTTGCGGCAGGGAGGGAGCAAAATCCCTCTTTTTTCTTGGAAAAATTTTCCTCAAAGTCTTTCTTTTTTGCGAAAAATGTGTTATGATTAACAATGATACTTTGCGGCAACGGCGCCTTGGTGAGGAGAGATGGAACAAAACGGCATTGCCAATCTGAAAGAGCGTTTGAATCCGAAGAAAGAAGCGGATAAGAATTGGTATCTGGCGCTCCTCGACGAAGAGACCCAGAGAAAGAGCGAAGAAGAGCATCTCCGCTCGCTCTTGCTCATGCTCAAACGGTTTTATTTAGCCCGTCACCGCAAGCGCATCACCGAAGCGAAGAAGGAGCTGGAGGAGATCAGAACGCGGAAGGATTATGACGCCGGCGACTATCGGGCGCTTCTGGAACAGGCGGCCGAGATCGAGGCGCTCACGCGCAAGATCGACTCCTACAAGTGCTTTTTTACCGAGCCCTATTTCGCGCGCATGGATGTTGTGGACGCAAAGGAGGGCTATAACAGCTACTATATCGGCAAGCGCGGGGATGTCAATCTCGAGATCGTCGATTGGCGGGCTCCGCTCGCCGTGCGCTACTATCAGAAGAGTCGCATAACCTTCAGGATCAACGATTACGAATACCGCACGGTGCTGCGGCGGTCCCTCCTTGTCAAGAACGGGGAACTGCAGGGCTTCAAAAACGAGTATCTGTCCGTCCGCGATGTGCTCACGCCCGAGGAGATCGCGGGCAGGGACGAGGAGATCCTCTTCGATCCCTACCTCAAGAGCATCATCCGCGACCGCAAGGACGATGTGCGGGTCAGAGACATCATCCGCACCATCCAGGAAAAGCAATTTGACATCATAACCCGCCCCGAACGGGAGAGTTTCGTTCTGCAGGGCTGTGCCGGGAGCGGCAAGACGATGATCATGCTGCACCGGCTGAGCTATCTTATGTATAACAACGAGGCGCTGAAGCCCCGCGATGTGCTCGTGATCACGCCCTCCGATTCCTTCAACGCGTTTATCGATGAACTGTCGCAGGTGCTGGAGCTGCAGAAGGTCAAGACGACCACGCTGTCCGACTACTATCTGCGCGCGCTGAAGGGGGAGGGGATCGACCTCGCGGCGCATATGGGTACGGAGCGGGAGAACGCGCAGTATCTGGAATATCTCTATTCCGCCGCCTTCCCTGCGGACGTCAAGCGCGAGATCGGGAAGATCTACGGGGATATGTTCGGGCTCTTCGCCGCGCCCGAATGCCGCGAAGTCGCGGAGAAAGTGCTATACGACTGCAAAAAGCGGCAGGAGCTCTATCTGAAGGTGAAAAATGCCTCCGTGCGCGTGCGGCGGTGCGTGCTCGGCGAGCTGAAGGAAAATACCGGGGGCGGCTTCTATTTCACCAAGCCCTTCCGCGGGCTCATGAGCCATTTTGTACAGGCGGAGGACTTCCTCTCCTATGTCCTGCACGAGCAGGCGCGCACTCCCGACTACTTTTTCCGCCAATTCATGGAATTTTACCGTTCTTCGCGGGAGATCTGCGCGCAGGCGGAGCAGGTATTCGAGGGCGCGCAGGCGGATCTTACCCGCTTGACCGAGACGGTCGAACGGGAGATCGCCGATCTGAAGCGCTACCGCCGGAAGATCAACGGCGAAGAGGTCTACACCTATACGGAACGCATTGCGCGCCGCCGGGAACTCTGCGCCGAGATCGGAGCAATCTCGGAAGTTGTCGGAAAGATGGGGGACGGGGTGGAGCTGTTCCACGAATTTTTCGCGATCATCCGCCTTTCCAAGACCTGTTCCGACGCCGGAAAGTGCGCGAATGCCTGCGATCTCGTCCGCTGGCTCTACCGCAGAACGGTGCGGCCCGCCAAGCAGAAATACGGCATGAAGGGCGTTTATCCCTCCGACGGCTATGCGCTCTGCACGGTGCTCGTGGAGGCGGGAAGGCAACTTACGCCGCGCTACGGGCTCGTGTTCGTGGACGAGGGGCAGGATGTCTCGGCGGACGAATATCGGCTCCTGCGGCGCATCCACGCCGACGCCGCCTTCAACATATTCGGGGATCTCAAGCAGAACATCACCCCGTGGCGGGGCGTTTCCGCCTGGGAGGGCTTCGGGACGCTTTACGAGCTCTACCGGAACTACCGCAATACGAACGAGATCGTTGAATTTGTCTCTGCGATCCCGGGTGTGGATATGTCGCCCATCGGGCTCAAGGGGGAACCCGTCGCTTATCTCACTCCGCGGAAGATCAATGCCTTTTTCAAGGACAGGCAGGGTCTGAAGGCGGTGATCGCGCGCGAGGAATATCTGCCGCTCTTCGCAAAGCGCGGGTTCGTGCGGCTTGCGGCCTCGGGAACGCTCTCGCAGAGCAAGATCAATGTGATGTCGGTCTATGAGAGCAAGGGGCTGGAATTTTCCGCGGTCGCGGTCTACGACAGGGACATGACGGACAACGAGAAATACATCGCCTATACGCGGGCCTTGAGCGTTCTCGGGGTCGTGCGGGACGCACAGTAAAAATTTCACGGCGTTTTCATGAGAAATGTGCAATGATTTTCGCAATTCTTTGCTATAATAGAAAAAACGGAGAGAAATGAAAGCACTTGAGTTCAGCGGCGTTTGCTTTTCCTATGGGGAAAGCGAAAGGCCGGCGATCGAAAAATTGGATCTTTCGGTGGAAGAGGGGGAGTTCGTCGCCCTGCTCGGGCATAACGGAAGCGGCAAGAGCACGCTTGCGCGCCTTGCCAACGGGCTTCTGACCGCGGACAGCGGGCAGATCTCCGTGTTCGGCCGCCCGATCGACGGGAAGAACCTTTTCGGGATCCGCCGCGATGTGGGGGTCGTCTTTCAGAATCCGGATTCACAGGCGGTCGCGTCCATTGTAGAGGACGACGTCGCCTTCGGCGCCGAGAATGTGGGGCTTCCGCGCGAGGAGATCGGAGACAGGATCGGCTTCGCGCTCAGGGCGGTCGGCATGGAGGAGTTCCGCACCGCGACGATCGCGCGCCTCTCCGGCGGCCAGAAACAGCGGATCGCGATTGCGGGCGTGCTTGCACTCCGTCCCCGGATCATGATCCTCGACGAGGCGACCGCCATGCTCGATCCCCGCGGGAGAAGGGAGATCGTCGAAGTCGTCAAAAAGCTCAACGAAGAGGGCATCACCGTCCTCATGATCACCCATTTCATGGAGGAGGCGCTTTTGGCTTCCCGCGCGGTGGTGATGAACTGCGGGACCGTTGCCATGGAGGGCACCCCTTCGGAGATCTTCGAACGCCATGAGGAGCTTCTGAAATACAATCTCGTCCTGCCCCGCATCGGCTACCTCTGCCGACGGCTGAGAGAGGGCGGCATTCGGGTGAGCGATACGCTCGATATCGGGACGCTCGCAAAGGAGATCGCGTCGTGCGTATCGTAGTCAATCACCTGAATTACATCTACAACGACCGTTCCCCGTTTGCGGTGCAGGCGCTCAAGGACGTTTCGTTCACGATCGAGCACGGAGAATTTTTCGGCATCATCGGGCACACCGGGAGCGGAAAATCGACGTTCGTCCAGCATCTGAACGGGCTCATCCGCGTCCCTTCGTCCTTAAAGCGCAAGCCGATCAAGGGCGATATGACGGAACTCAGGGTGGGGGAGTTCGACCTGACGAGCAAGAAGACGGATTTCCGCGCGCTGAGGCGGAACGTGGGCATGGTGTTCCAATATCCCGAAAACCAGCTCTTTGCCGAAACGGTATTCGAGGACGTCGCATTCGGCTACCGCAACTTTTTCGACGGAAAGCCGGAAAAAGGACAGGTGGAATCGGCCGTCCGCGAGGCGCTCGGGATCGTCGGACTCGACTATGAAACGGTGAAGAACGTCTCACCCTTCGATCTTTCGGGCGGACAGAAGCGCCGTGTGGCGATCGCAGGCGTCATCGTGACCCATCCCGAGGTGCTCGTTTTGGATGAGCCGGCGGCGGGGCTCGACCCGCTCGGCAAACAGGAGATCATGCGCCTTCTTCACAGGCTGCACGGCTCATGGTGCAAGACGATCGTCGTCGTCTCGCACGATATGGATGAGATCGCGGAGAACTGCACCCGTGTTGCGGTCTTTGCGGAGGGCACGGTGAAATACGTCCTTCCTCCGCGCGAACTCTTCCACCATTCCGAAGAGCTGCTCTCTCTCGGGTTAGACGTGCCGCTTACGGCAAAACTCTGCCTCGAGCTCGAAAAACAAGGCGTGCATATCGACTGCGATTACACCACCGAAGATTTTCTAAGGAAGGTGCTTGCCCTCGGGAAGGGAGGGACGGTATGCTGAAAGACGTCTCCTTCGGGCAGTACTATCCGGTCCGTTCCTTCGTACACAATCTCGATCCGCGGCTCAAGATCCTCTTTTTGATCGCCTACATCGTCGCCATCTTCCTCGCAAAAGAATTTCTGGCGCTCGGGATCTGTGCGGCGCTGCTCGTCTTCGGGGTCGCATTTGCACACATTCCCGCGGGAAAGGTGCTGCGCTCGGTGAAGGGGGTGCTCTTCCTCGTGCTCTTTACTGCCGCGATCAACGTGCTCTTCTACCGCGGCAAAACGGTCTATTGGGAGTGGGGGATCTTTACGGTCACCTTCGAGGGGATCATGACTTCGGCTTTTTTGGTCGTAAGGCTCTTTTTGCTCGTGATCTGCTCCTCGCTGCTCACCTACACGACGACGCCCGTCGCACTCACGGACGGCCTCGAGAGCCTGCTCACGCCGCTCAAATGGATCAGATTCCCCGTGCATGAGCTGGCGCTCATCATGAGCATTGCGCTCCGCTTCATTCCCATCCTCGCGGATGAGACCGACCGCATCATGAACGCCCAGAAGGCGCGCGGCGCGGAGCTCGATTCGGGCGGGCTTGCGAAGCGGATCAGGGCGGTCGTCCCCGTGCTCATCCCGCTGCTTCTTTCGGCATTCCGCCGGGCGGACGAGTTGGGCGATGCAATGGACGCGCGCTGTTATACGGACGGCAAACACCGTACAAAATACAAGAAACTCCGCTTCTCGTGGCGCGATCTGATCGTATTTGTGCTGATCGCGGCGCTCGTCGCGGGCGTGTCGGTCATGCGGGTCTATCCCGTATTTGCGCTATGAGATATCTGTTGCTGATAAGTTATGACGGAACCGATTTTTCGGGTTGGCAGAACCAGCCCGGCAGGCGCACCGTCCAGAGCGTGCTCGAAGAGGCTGCGGGGAAGATCTTCTCAAAGCCCACATCCGTCACGGCGAGCGGAAGAACGGACGCCGGCGTGCATGCGCTCGGCCAGGTCGCCATGCTCGACGGAGAGACGACCGTCCCGGC
>CANROI010000048.1 GCA_947632165.1 uncultured Clostridia bacterium | reverse complement strand
TTTTCGAGCGCGAAGCTCTCCTTGGTGAAGGCGTAGAAGTCGGTGATGCGCTCGTCCATCGAAAATTTCGGCGCGGGATATGGCTTCCTTGCAATGATCTCCTCGACGATCGGGATGTGACGGTCGTAGAGGTGGGCGTCGGCGATGACGTGGACGAGTTCGCCCGCCTTGAGCCCGGAGACCTGCGCAAACATCTTGAGGAGCACCGCATACTGCACGACGTTCCAATTGTTCGCCGTGAGCATGTCCTGCGAGCGCTGGTTGAGAATGCCGTTGAGGGTATCCCCCGAGACGTTGAACGTCATCGAATAGGCGCAAGGGTAGAGGTGCATCTCATGGAGGTCGCGGAAGTTATACAGATTGGTCATGATCCGGCGCGAGCGGGGATTGTGCTTCAAATCATAGAGCACCCTGTCGACCTGGTCAAACTCGCCCTCGGCGTAGAGGGACTTCTGCGCGAGCTGGTAGCCGTACGCCTTGCCGATCGAGCCGCTCTCGTCCGCCCAGCTATCCCAGATATGCGATGAAAGTTCGTGTACGTTGTTGCTCTTTTTGGACCAGATCCAAAGGATCTCGTCGATGCAGCTCTTGAACGCCGTACGGCGGATCGTGAGGATCGGGAACTCCTCTTTTAGGTCGTAGCGGTTGACGATCCCGAATTTTTTGATCGTGTGGGCGGGCGTGCCGTCCTCCCAGCGGGGGCGGACGGGAAATCCCTCGTCCGAAGTGCCGTTTTGCAAGATGTCCTTGCAGTTCTGAATAAAGATCTCGTCCGCTCTGCTCATTTGCTCCCTCCGATCAGGCCTTTGCCGCGTCTTTCAGACGGGCGCGCGTCTCTTCTTCGCCCAAGATCTGCATGATCGTCCAGAGATCGGGCGTGTTCGCCCTGCCCGTCGCCGCAATGCGCAAAATCTCCGCGACGTCCGCAACGCTCCCCTTATAATTTTCGGGGTTTGCCTTGTATTCTTTCATTTCGGCGGCAAAGCCGTTCGCTTCCGCCACTTGCTTGACCTTCGCAAACCACGCCTGCGCGTCGTCCGAAGGGTCGTAAGCTCCGAGAAATCCGCCGATGACGGCGTTCTTCGTCTCGCGATCCACGCGGTAATCGTCCTCGCGCGGGGTGCGTTCGAAGAAGATCGAGATGAACTTCATCGCCTGCGAGGCGGTCATGAAGTCCTTTCTCCGCTTCTTCCCGCCGATGCCCATGCAGAGGGTCAGAACGCGGAGCATCTTCTCTTCGTCTCCGAAATATCCCCGCTGCGCGTCGGAGCCGTACTCCTCCGCCCAACCCTTCAGAAAAGCGCTCATCTCCTCCGCGGAGAGCTTCGAAAGCTCGTTCTTCGAGATATCGTTGAGCTTGTCGAGGTCGAACAGCGTCCCGCTCTTGCTCATCTTGCTTGCCGAGAATTTGAACTCCTCGAGCGGAGCGTCGGGGTTTTTCAGGTACCACTCCTCGAAGTTGGAGTTGAGGAGCGTGAGCATATACACCTTGACGGCGCGGGCAAAGTACCCCTCCTTGCGGTAGAACTCGAGGGAGAGCTCGGGGTCCTTGCGCTTGCTCAGCTTGCGCCGCGTCTCGCCGTCCTGTTTCATGAGGGAGCAGTTGTGCCCGTAGCGGGGGCGCTGAAAGCCGAGCGCGTCAAAGAGTTCGAGATGGATGGGAAGGCTCGCGAGCCACTCCTCGCCGCGGATGACGAGGGTCGTGCGCATGAAATGGTCGTCGATGGCGTGCGCGAAGTGGTAGGTCGGAATGCCGTCCGACTTTAAGATGACGACGTCCTGGTCGTTCTCGGTGACCGTGATGTCTCCCTTGATCTCGTCGTGGAACTTGATCTTGTTCGCGGGGTCGCCCATCGACTTCAGGCGGATCACAAAAGGCTTGCCCGCGTCGAGGTTCCGATAGACCTCCTCTTCGGAGAGGTTGCGGCATTTCGCATACTTCCCGTAGTAGCCCGTGATCTCCTTCTTCGCCGTCTGTTCCTCGCGGAGGGCGGTGAGCTCCTCCTCGGTGCAGAAGCAGGGGTATGCCCTCCCCTCCCCGATGAGGTGCTTGACGAACGCGCGGTAGATCTCCGCGCGCTCGCGCTGGTACCACGGCCCGTAGGTGTCGTCGCCCCCGATCTCGGCGCCCTCGTCGAATTTGATGTCAAAGTAGCGGAGGGCGTTTTTCACGGCCTCGACGGCCCCCTCCACCTTGCGCTTCAAGTCGGTATCCTCGATGCGGAGGTACATGATCCCGCCGCTCCTGTGGGCAATGCGCTCGTTGGCGATCGCGACAAAGAGATTCCCGAGGTGGATGAACCCCGTGGGCGAAGGGGCGAGACGGGTGACCTCGGCGCCCTTCGGAAGATCGCGCGGAGGATACTGCGTTTCGTAAGCGGAAAGTTCGGGGTAGTCCCCGGGCAGAAGGCGTTCTGCCAAAGCCTTGTAATTCATATTCAAACTCCTGTAGTTTATTTGTGCGGCCCTCCCTGAATGCGGGGAGCCCTTGTTCAGCCGGTTTTAATTTGCAGGCGCGCCGCGATCTCTGCGGCAAGCTCGGCGGCGGGTCTCCCGTCTGCCTCGACGGTCAGATCGGCATAGCGCTCATAGAGGGGCGTGCGCTCCGCATAGAGCGCTTCGAGCGTTCCGATCGGCCCGCGCATCACGACGCCGCGCGCCGCAAAGTCGGGAATGCGCGCCTCGATCAAAACGAGCGGCGCCCGCAGATAGACGATCTTCCCGAGCGACTTCAGATGCGCCATCGCGCGCGGGGAATAGACGGCGCTCCCGCCCGGCGCAATGACGGCGCCCCCGGGGACGGAGCAGAGCGCCTCTTCTTCGGTTCTGAGGAATCCCTCCGTGCCGACCGCCTCGATGAGTGCGGGAAGGGTCATGCCCGTACGGGCGCGGATGAGGTCGTCGCCGTCGAGAAAGGGGAGCCCCAACCGCTCCGCGAGGAGCTTTCCCGCCGTACTCTTGCCCGAAGCGGGCATTCCGATGAGGATAACGCTGTCCATATGCAATCATTATAATATAAAACGGGAGAAATGTCAACGGAGCGGCAAAAATCGCGGCAAATTTCTGTGCGCTTTTCTTGTCCGCTTGATATTCCGTTCAAAATACCGTTCACCGCGGGAAATTTTTCGTTTTTTTCAAAATCACCGCGAAAAAAAGTTGTCTTTTTTGCGCGCGTATGGTATAATTATCCTTGTATTTTGCGAAATAAGGATAAGAAGTTATGAATTCTTTGTTTTACAGTCTGCTCATCCCCGAAGATAGCTTTACGGGTACGAACGCTTCGTATGCGGCGTATCAGGCGGTCAGCCTTGTGTTCATCATCCTCATGTTTGCAGCGGCGCTTGCCGCCATCGTTCTCGTGATGTTGCAGCCCGGCAACTCCAACGGCATCGACGCGCTCGGCGGTTCGAGCGAAACGTTCTACGGAAAGAACAAGGGCAAGTCTACCGAATCCCTCCTCAAGCGCTGGACGGTCGTTTGTCTCGTTGTGCTGGCGGTCTTTTCCGTCGTGTTCTTCATCCTGCAGATCCCCGCAGTCTGGGGGCTGCTGTAAGAGAAACCAATCGGTTCGGATACGGGCGGCGTTTCGGCTGCCCGTTTTTTTATTCGTTATATGACAGCAAAACAATCTCTGCTTGAAAAGATCAAGGACGGGTCCTTTGCCCTCCTCACAAGCGATGAGATCTCGAGGAAACTCCGCCTCGGGAGGAGAGAGAGCTACGCCGTGCGGGAGATCCTCGGATCCCTCTGCCGCGAGGGAGAACTCCTCTGCGACAGCCGCTTCCGCTACGGGACGGCGGCGCAGTTCGGCGCGCTGAGGGGCACCTTCACGGGCAATGAGCGCGGCTTCGGCTTCTTCACCGCCGAAGACGGGCGGGAGCTCTTCATCCCGCCGCGGAGCACGGGCGGTGCGCTGCACGGCGACGAGGTGCTTGCCTGCCCCGTGCGCGGAAAATCGGAGGACGAGGGCGAAGTGCTCGCCGTGCTCAGGCGCGGGATGCGCGAGGTCGTCGGCGTCTATCTCAAAGAGGGAAATGCCGGGCGGCTCATCCCGGACGAACACAAATTCGCCGCGGAGATCGTGATCCCCGCGGGCAAAAACGGTGGCTGCCGCAACGGCGAAAAAGCGGTCGCGCGCATTCTCTCCTATCGGGAAGAACCCATCGGCGAGATCGCCGAAGTGCTCGGAAAATGCGGCGAACTCTTCACGGAGGAGCTGGCGCTCATCCGCGCCCACCGCCTGCGGGAGAAATTCCCCGAAGAGGCCGAACGGGAGGCACTCCTGCCCCGCCCGGACGACATGGCAGGCAGAACGAACCTCCGCGGCGAACTCATCATCACCGTCGACGGCGAGGACACGCGGGACATCGACGACGCGATCTCCGTCTCCGAAAAAGACGGGCATTATCTGCTCGGCGTGCATATTGCGGACGTCTCCCACTACGTTCCGCGCGGGAGCGCCCTCGACCGCGAGGCCTTCGCCCGCGGCACGAGCGTCTATTTTCCCGACCGCGTGCTGCCCATGCTCCCCAAGGCGCTCTCGAACGGGATCTGTTCGCTCAACGAGGGCGAGGACCGCCTCACCCTCTCCTGCTTGATGACCATCGACAAAAAAGGACGGGTGCTCCGCCGCACGATCTCCCCTTCCGTCATCCGTTCCCGCCACCGCATGACCTACGGGCAGGTGACGGCGATCGCAAACGGCGACAGGGCCGCCTGCCGGGCGTTCCCCGATCTCATCGGGTTCGTCCGCACGGCGGTGGAATTGACCGAGATCCTGAAGGCGGCGCGGCGGGCGCGCGGCAGCGTGGCGCTCGACGTGAAGGAGGCGAAGATCCTCTATGTCGACGGAAAGATCGAGATCCCGAACAGCGAGCGCACGATCTCCGAAGAGATGATCGAGCAATTCATGGTGCTCGCGAACGAGAGCGTTGCCTCGCTCATGACAGAGCGCAAGGCGCCCTTCATCTACCGCGTCCATAAGCCGCCCTCAGAGGACAAGGCGCGCGACTTTGCCCGCTTCCTCGCCGAATCGGGCATACGGGCGAATTTCGACCCGCTGCATGTCTCCCCCGGGGACTATCTTTCGCTCCTCGAGCGGCTCGAGGGCACCCCGCTCTACCCAATCGTCAACCGGGTGATGCTGCGCTCGATGATGAAAGCGCGCTATTCCCCCGAAAATTCGGGGCACTTCGGGCTCGCCTCGGACTGCTACTGCCACTTCACCTCCCCCATCCGCCGGTATCCGGACCTCTGCGTGCACCGCATCATCCATGAGGCGCTCGTCTGCCCGGAGCATCTCAACGAGCGTTACCGCACGTTCGTGGAAGAGGCGGCGGAGCGCTCCTCCGCCTGCGAACGGAGCGCCATGGAGGCGGAACGGGATGTGGACGCGCTCTATATCGTCGCCTACATGCAGGACAAGATCGGGCGGGAGTACGAGGCAACGATCTCTGGCGTGACCTCCTTCGGGCTCTTTGCGGAGCTCGGGAACACGGTGGAAGGGTTTATCCCCATAGAGACCCTGCCCGACGACTACTATGAATATCTCGAGGAGACGCACATGCTCAGGGGTACAAGGCGCAGTTTCCGCCTCGGCGAGCGGGTGCGCATACAAGTCTCGGCAGTGGACTGGGGCGCACGGCGCGTCCACTTCCTCCTCATCGGAACGGAGCAATCATGAAGATCATCGCAGTCAACAAATCGGCATCCTTCGAATACTTTATCGAGGAAAAATACGAAGCGGGCATCGTGCTCGAAGGGAGCGAAGTCAAGTCGCTGCGCGCGGGCAAGGCCTCCCTCGGCGAGAGCTTCTGCGAAGTGCGCGGGGGCGAAGTCACGCTCAAGAACATGCACATCGCCACCTACGACAAGAGCGGCGCCTTTTCCACGCGGGACAGCCGCCGCGACAGAAAGCTCCTGCTCCACAAAAGCGAGATCCACAAGATCGTGGGCCGCGTCAACGAGCGCGGATACACGCTCGTCCCGCTCAGGATCTATTTCAAAGACGCACTCGTCAAGGTAGAGGTCGCGCTCTGCAAGGGCAAACATACCTACGACAAGAAGCGCACGCTCGCCGAACGCGACCAAAAGCGCGCACAGGACCGCGCCGTGAAAGAGTTCCTGAAGTGACGCATGACCGAAATATGCAAAGCCGCCCGCGCCTTGCAAGGCGCGGGCGGCTCTCTTTTCCGCTCCGGATCCGGAAATCCGTCTGCCGTATTTTTGATACGCCGAAAAGCACGGTTTTCACCGTGCTTTTTTCGGCTTGTCCGATTCGGATTACTTGAGGATCTTGGAGACCGCGCCGGAACCGACCGTTCTGCCACCCTCGCGGATAGCGAAACGAAGGCCTTCCTCGATCGCGACGGGCTTGATGAGCTCGACCGTCATGGTGACGTGATCGCCGGGCATGACCATTTCAACGCCCGCGGGAAGCTCGATCGAACCGGTAACGTCGGTCGTTCTGATGAAGAACTGAGGACGATAGTGGTTGAAGAATGCGGTGTGACGGCCGCCCTCTTCCTTCGTAAGGACGTAAACCTGAGCCTCGAACTTCATAGCGGTGGGAACGGTGCCGGGCTTTGCAATGACCTGACCCTTTTCCACATCGGTACGGTTGATGCCGCGGAGCAGAGCACCGACGTTATCGCCGGCCATTGCTTCGTCGAGCTGCTTATGGAACATTTCGAGACCGGTGATGACGGTCGAACGGGGCTTATCGATGAGGCCGACGATCTCGGCGGGATCACCGACATGCGCAACGCCTCTCTCGACACGGCCCGTGGCCACGGTGCCGCGGCCGGAGATCGTGAACACGTCCTCGACGGGAAGCAGGAAAGGCTTCTGGTCGTCGCGTGCGGGCGTGGGGATATAGCTGTCGACTGCGTCCATGAGCTCGAGAATGCACTGGCATTCGGGAGCCGCAAGGATCTCCGCGTCGGAGCAGCCGCTGGTCGCCTTTTCGAGCGCCTTCAGAGCGGAACCCTTGATGATCGGGATGTCGTCGCCCGGGAAGTCGTAGGACGAAAGGAGCTCTCTGATCTCCATTTCGACGAGCTCGAGGAGTTCGGGATCGTCGAGCTGATCGGTCTTGTTCAGGAAGACGATGATATAGGGCACGCCGACCTGACGGGCGAGCAGGATGTGCTCACGGGTCTGGGGCATGGGACCGTCGGTCGCAGCGACGACGAGGATGGCACCGTCCATCTGAGCGGCGCCCGTGATCATGTTCTTGACATAGTCTGCGTGACCGGGGCAGTCGACATGCGCGTAGTGACGCTTGTCCGTCTCGTATTCGACGTGCGCGGTGTTGATCGTGATACCGCGTGCCTTCTCTTCGGGTGCCTTATCGATCTCGTCGTAACGCATCTTCTGAGCCTGACCCTTGCATGCCATAACCATGGTGATAGCTGCGGTCAAAGTGGTCTTGCCGTGGTCAACGTGGCCAATCGTACCAATGTTGACATGCGGCTTGCTTCTGTCAAATTTTGCCTTTGCCATTTTGAAACAATCCTCCAAAAATTTTTTATTTTTTTGATAACTTCTTCCTTCCTTATCGGGGAGGAATCGCAGCTATCTATCAAAACCTGATATAAAGCTGAGTTGCTTATCGGAACTATTATAACCGATTGCGGAAATTTTTGCAATAACTTTACGGCAAATTTTTGCGAAAAATTCCCATATTTTCCGCCTTTCGGGAGTTTTGACCCCTTATTTCGTGCGGGAAGTGATGATCTTCTCCGAAATGCTCTTCGGAACTTCGGAGTAGTGATCGAACTGCATCGTGAACTGCCCTCTGCCCTGCGTGCGGGAGCGGAGCTCCGTCGCATAGCCGAACATTTCGGAGAGCGGGACCTCTGCGTCGATGATCTTTGCGCCGTTCCGGTCGTCCGTGCCGAGGATGTTCCCTCTGCGGCCCGAGATGTTGCCCATGAGGTCGCCGAAGTAATCTTCGGGGGTGACGATCTCCACCTTCATGATCGGCTCGAGGAGCACGGGATTCGCCTTCTCCATGCCGTTCTTGAACGCCATGGAACCTGCGATCTTGAACGCCATTTCGGAGGAGTCGACCTCGTGGAAACTTCCGTCGTAGACTTCGACCTTGAAGTCCATCACCTCGTAGCCGGCGAGGAAGCCGTTCTTGGCAGCCTCCTGAATGCCCTTATCGATCGCGGGGATAAATTCCTTGGGAATGGAGCCGCCGACGGTCTGGTCCTCGAAGGCATAGCCCGCGCCGCGCTCCTGCGGGATGAGCCGGATTTTGCAGTGGCCGTACTGGCCCTTGCCGCCCGACTGCCGCTTGTAGAGCCCCTCCGCCTCGACGGCCTTTTTGAAGGTCTCGCGGTAGGCGACCTGCGGCGCGCCGACGTTTGCCTCGACATGAAATTCGCGGAGCAGTCTGTCGACGATGATGTCGAGATGCAGCTCGCCCATGCCGGCGATGATCGTCTGGCCCGTCTCCTGATCGGTATACGTCTTGAAGGTGGGGTCCTCTTCCGCGAGCTTGATGAGCGCCATCGTCATCTTCTCCTGCCCGGCCTTGGTCTTGGGTTCCAAAGAGAGCTGGATGACGGGCTCGGGGAATTCCATCTTCTCGAGCACGATCGGATGCTTTTCATCGCAGAGCGTATCGCCCGTCGTGGTGTTTTTGAGC
>CANROI010000047.1 GCA_947632165.1 uncultured Clostridia bacterium | reverse complement strand
GACGACGCGGTGGAGATTCCCCGCGAAGAAGATTGATCCCCCGGTCTTAAGGGAGCGCCGCAGGGCCCGATTTTAAGACCCGCGGCATAAATCAGGGCGAAACCGCGCAAATGCGCGTTTTCGATAGAGTGGGAGACGGAAAAAACCCATAGAGCCGTCAATAAAACCACAGAAGGAGCAAAACAATGGCAAAAAAGATCACCGCGGTCGTGAAGCTTCAGCTTCCCGCAGGGAAAGCCACCCCCGGTCCCCCCGTCGGTTCGACGCTCGGCCCGCACGGGATCAACATCCCCGGCTTTACCAAGGAATTCAACGCAAAAACGGCCCATCAGGAAGGTCTGATCATCCCCGTCGTCATGACGATCTATGCAGACCGTTCCTTCACGTTCATTCTCAAGACCCCGCCCGCACCCGTCCTCATCAAGAAGGCGCTCGGGCTCGAGACGGCGAGCGCCACCCCCAACAAGGTGAAGGTCGGCAAGCTCACCAAGGCTCAGGTCGAAGAGATCGCAAAGACGAAGCTGCCCGACCTCAACTGCACCACCCTCGAGAGCGCGATGAGCATGATCAAGGGTACGGCGCGCAGCATGGGCATCACGGTCGAGGAGTAAGGAGGTACACGCTATGAAAATGAGCAAGAAATACGCGGACAGCCTGAAATCGTACGACCGCACAAAGCAATATGACCCTTCCGAAGCGCTCGGGATCGTCATCGAAAACGCGAAGGCGAAATTCGATGAGACGGTCGAGCTCCATGTGAAGCTCGGGATCGACCCCCGCCAGGCAGACCAGCAGGTCCGCGGCGTTCTGGTCCTCCCCAACGGCACCGGCAAGACGAAGAAGGTCCTTGTCATCGCAAAGGGCGAAAAGGCGGACGCCGCACAGGCGGCGGGCGCGGATTTCGTCGGCGCGGAAGAGATGATCCAGAAGATCCAGACGGAGAATTGGTTCGGGTTCGACGTGATGATCACGACCCCCGACATGATGGGCGTCGTCGGCCGCATCGGCCGTCTGCTCGGCCCGAAAGGCCTCATGCCCAACCCCAAGTCGGGCACGGTCACGACGGACGTCACCAGGGCGGTCGCCGAAGTCAAGGCAGGTAAAGTCGAGTACCGTCTCGATAAGACCGCGATCATCCACTGCCCGATCGGCAAGAAGAGCTTCGGCAAAGAGAAGCTCACCGAGAACTTCACCGCACTCATGGAGGCGATCATCAAGGCAAAGCCCGCGGCAGCCAAGGGCCAATACCTCAAGAGCATCGCCGTCACGAGCACGATGGGCCCCGGCGTCAAAGTAAATTATACGAAGATCTGAGCCGAAAACACTTGACAAAGCGGCAGATCGCGCGTATAATCATGTAGAAAAATGAATTCATACCGCAGACAACGGGCGCCTTTCACGGCTCAATTTCCCGTCGAGGTATCGAAGCACTTCTTTCCTGAATGTGAATGCTCCGTACCCGTCTGTCGGTACGGAGCAATTTTATTCGGTCCCGAACGGGGCCGGCAAAATCGGGCGAAAGCCTAACGGAGGAACAAAATGTCGGCAAACTTAGAAGCAAAGAAAGCAGTTGTCGAAGAGATCAAGGATAAGATCAACGCAAGCGAATCTGTCATCCTTGCCCATTACGACAGGCTGACCGTGAAGGAAGTTACCGATCTGAGGAACCGCTTCCGTGCGATCGACTGCGAGTACAAGGTCTATAAAAACACCCTTGTCCGCAAGGCGTTCGACGAGCTGGGCGTCACGGATTTCGATAACGACCTGAACGGCGCGACGGCGTTCATCTTCTGCCCCGACGAGACGAGCGGCTGCTCGACCCTTGCCAAGGCAGTGAAAGACGATCCCGCCCTCGCAGACAAGATCATCGCCAAGAGCGCATACGTGAGCGGCGCTTACGTAGACGCAGAGGGCGTAAAGAAACTCGCGGCAATCCCTTCGAGAGAGGTGTTGATCGCAAAGATGCTCGGGTGCCTGCAGGCTCCCATTGCAAACCTCGCTTTTGTGCTGAGCGCGATCGCGAAGAGCAAAGAATAATCCTAAAAATAATCGGAGGAATCAAAAATGGATATTCAGAAATTTATCGAAGAAGTAAAATCTATGACGGTCGTTGAGCTCAACGATTTCGTGAAGGCACTCGAAGAGGAATTCGGCGTGTCCGCGGCGGCGGCAGTCGCAGTGGGCGGCGGCGCAGGTGCGGCTGCGGAAGCGGCTCCCCAGGAAGAAGAGAAGACAGAGTTCGACATCGTCCTCAAGGATTTCGGCGCGAACAAGATCGGCGTCATCAAGGTCGTCCGCGAGTTCACCGGCCTCGGCCTTGCCGAAGCGAAGAAGGCGGTCGAGTCCCTCGGCGTCCTCAAGGAAGGCGTCCCGAAGGCGGATGCGGAAGCGGCTCTTGCAAAGCTCAAGGAAGCCGGCGCTACCGCGGAACTCAAGTAAGCGAAAGCAGGTTTTACGCCTCCCGCCTTGCGGGAGGCGTTTTATTTTCGTCCATTTTACGCGTTGTTTGCACAATTTTCATTCACAAAAGCGCAAAAGCACTTGACGGATTGGAAAATTACGGGTAAAATAAGGGTAACAACGATCCCAATGGAGGTCAGATCATGAAAAAAATTCTTCGCATTGCGGCGCTCGCGTCCACAGCGGCGCTCTCGCTTGCGTCTGTCGCTATGTTTGCGGGCTGTACCACCGACTATCCGCAGGTCACCTTTACGTTTGAATTTAACGGAACGGAGTATGACGTGCAATTCGAGCTCACGAGAAAGGGCGCACCCCAGACCGTGACCCACTTCCTCGAGCTGGTCGACACCGGCTATTACAACGGCACGGTCATCCACGACTACGACGTCGGCGGGCTCATCTACGGCGGCGGCTACGAAATGGAGGACGGCGGGCTCGTCGAGAAGGATTATTGGTCCACCCTCAAGGCATATGAAGAGGCGCACAACTACCATTATACGCAGTCCGTCTTTACGGATGATCCGCAGGACGAGGCGACCCCGCTCTACACCGTCTACGGCGAATTCAGCAACAACGGCGTGAGCGGAAACAACAAGAGCTACAGGCAGAATTCGCGCGGCACGCTCGTGATGTACTATTCCGACAAGGGCGACGACGTCACGCCGGTCAGCACCCTCCGTTCGGACGGCGGCGCCAACAACGAGGGCAACGCCTATCAGCAGGGCACGAGCAGCTATTCGCTCAACAGTGCGACCTCGATGTTCTATATCCTCACCAATTCGACTGTGAGAACGGAGCTGGATAAGCAGTACTGCGCGTTCGGCAGAACGGTCGACTTCGATCAGCTCGGGAAATTGCTCGACGCGATCAATGATTACACCGATACCCTTGCCGAAGGGCAGGAATTTACCGAGGAGCAGAGCATCGTGCTCAATACGCACGACATCATCGACGCCGTCAAGAGCGCGCGCATCACCGCCACTTACGACGTCCCCATCCTTCCCATCACGATCAAGAAGGCGGTCGTCGATAAGTTCTGAGAAAACAGAGGAATGACAAATACGCCCCGCGCGGCAGGATCCTGCCGCGCGGGGCGCTTTTTTAAGGTGAAGGGGAGGCAGGCAGGGGCGCGAGGTTGGAGATCTTCCCCTCCGAGAACTCCACGCGGAAATAGCGCACGTCGAAGACGCGCGGGCTCCGCTCATAGACGAGCCCGACCCGGTTGGGCGAGCCGGTGAGAACGACGGAACGGTAGTCGCCGAGGTATTCCTTCAGCATGCCCGCGCGCTCCGAAAGGGAGGGGGCGAGGAAGGGCTTCGGATCGGCGCCGATGAGGACGCTCTCGAAGAGGGCGAGCGCGAAGGTCGCCGCGGTCGGTTCACGGGCGGTGCGCACGGTGCAGGAGACGAGCGCTCCCTCCGCCCATTCGCACACGGCAGAGTGGCCGGCGCTGTCATGGAAGGGGACCTCCGCCTTCAGCGTCCCCTCTGCCGAGAGCACCTTCCCCTCGGAGAGGAGTTTGAGCTCCCCCTCATCGCCGAGATAGGCGAAGGCGTTCTCCGCCCGGAGGAGGATCCCCCTGCCGAGGGGCGCGGGCCGGCAGCCGGCGAGGGCGTCCGGAAGGTCGAGGATCCGTGCCTGCCGTCCGCCGTAGTAGAGTCTGAGCCTGCCCTCTTGGGCGAGCGTGAGCAGCACGCCGCCCACCCGCTCCTGCCAGAGCACCTGCGTCGAGCTGTCCGCGCGGACGAATCCGCCCGCATATACGGCGACGGCGGCGCCGGTATAGTAGAGGTTGATCTGCGGGGGCGGGGAGAGCAGAAAATCCTCGTCGAACGTAAAGCGGACGGGCAGAAATCCGCCCGCGGGAAGGAGTTCGCAGAACACGCCGTCGCCGGGTTCGATCGCAGTTGTGCGCTCGAAGCCGTCCACCATGCCGAGATAGGCGCCGTTGATCCTGAGCCCGCACGGTTTTTCCGCCAAAAAACATACTCTCATGCCTTATTAGATGTATAAACGGAGTAAATTATGTCAAAAATTTCCCCGTTGCAGGCGGATCATCGCCGCGGCGAAAATCAAGGAGGCGGTCTATGAACAAGATCAACGGTTATACGGAAGAGGAAGCGACGGGGCTCATCGAGTATATCTATTCCGGGAAAAACGCGGGCAAGACGCTTTCCTATCTCTTCGAGACCTACGGGAAAGAGCACAGCAGGGCCAAGGGAAGCGTGCGGAACTACTACTATTCCCTGTTGAAGAAGCGGGACGACGCCCGCGTCGAACGCATTTTGCGCGGCAAGAATCTGCAGGCGGGCACCGTGCGCCCCTTCACGGAGGAGGAGACCGATGAATTGCTGAAGAAGGTACTCGCGGAGAAGAGCAAGGGCTATTCGGTCCGCCGCGCGATCATGAACGTCTCCGACGGGGACGAGCGGCTGATGCTCCGCATGCAGAACAAGTACCGGAACCTGCTCAAAAAGCAGCCCGAGCGTGTTGCAAAGGCGGCGGAAGAGGCGGGGATCCCCGAAGAGAAGAGCTTTCTGCAGCGCAAGCTCGAGCGGGAGATCGACGCGCTCTATTCCCGCCTTGCGATCGATCTGAGGAAGGAGAACGAGCGGCTCAGGGCGGAGCTGGAAAAATTACGCAGCGAACGGGAAGAATAAACGGTGTATCCTGTCACAAACTGAAGATGACGGCGGTTCAGGACCGCCGCGGAGGAAAATATGGAAAAGATGTTTTGTCTCGGGGTCATGCTCGGAGCGCTCGGCGGCGCGCTTCTGATCGCGAACAGCTATAAAATGCGCTCGCTGGTCAAAAAGAGCCAGGCGGAGTTCGTCGAGAAGATCAACGAGATGATGGACGAAAAGCTCAAATGCGGCGCCGAACAGTGCGGCACGCAGGAGAAGCAGGAGCCCGAAAAGAAAGAGAAAAAGAAGTGAGAAATAACAAAAAAGCCGCAACTGAAAACTGCGGCTTTTTTGTCACTATTGCCGAAAGAGTTTTTCCATCGGAAGATTCAATACGCGTGATATTACAAGCACTTCCTTGTCAGTTGCCGCTCTGATCTGTCCTTCGAGTTTGGAATAGCTCGTCGGATTGATGTCGAGCCCCGCAAGTTGCAGACGTGCTACAAAATCCTTTTGCTTGATCCCACGTTCCAAACGCAGTTGCTCGACATTCCGACCGATTAAATTTTGTTCTCCGTATGCCTTCTTTCTCGGTTTCATTTTTATTCTTTTTTGGAATTATATCACCTTTTATTCTTGACATAATTCCGTTTTAGAATTATAATAAGAGAAAAAAAGTTTTGGAGGTAAAAAATGAAAAAGAAAGGCATTTTTGCGTTCTTGCTCGGCGCCGTCCTTTGCTTAGGAGGTTGCGGAGGAGATTGTTCGCATGTATGGAGCACTTGGGCGGAGGAGCGCGCACCGACCTGCACCGAAGAGGGCATGGAAAAGCGAATTTGTTCGAAATGCGGTAAGGAGGAGCGCCGGGAAACGACGGCAACAGGTCACAAGTGGGGGAATTGGGAAGAGAGCAAGGCGCCGACTTGTACCGAAAAGGGCACACAGAAGCGCGAATGCGAAATCTGTCATGAATCAGAGTCGAAGCAAACCGACGCGCTCGGGCATGCGGAGGGCGTCTGGACATCGGACGAAGAGTGGCATTGGAAGGAGTGCCCCGTCTGCGGAGAGATATTGAGCGCTCGAGAGCCGCATAAAGCGGAAAACGGAACATGTACAGTTTGCGGCGGAGAAGTCGTCGGACTTGAATATGCCGTCTATGAAAAAGAATGCCACGTTATCGGCATTGGGACCGAAGAGGGCGACATCGTCATTCCGGCAACTTACAGCGGCAAGCCCGTCACGGAGATCGGAAAGTCGGCGTTTTATTGTGAGGAGATTACAAGCGTTTTCATCCCGGGTTCCGTTGTTTATATCCGCGAAGGAGCATTTGATGATTGCGAAAAGTTGAAAAGCGTTCGGTTCGGCGATCATGTAAAGACAATCGAGACAAATGCTTTTTTGGGAGACGCTTTGTTATCGGAGATCAACTTGCCCGAGAGCCTTGAGACGATCGGAACAGAGGCGTTTGTCGGTTGCGGCGTGACGGAGATCGTGATCCCCGACAGCGTGACGGAGTTGGGGGAGTCCGTATTCAATCGTTGTAAAAATTTGCAAAGCATTTCGATCGGAAGCGGAATCAAAGATTTACCCCTTATGTTCTGTTACGGGGCGGAGAACTTGACATCGGTCCATCTGAAAGAAGGCCTCGAAACAGTCGGCGACTCAGCCTTTGCAGAGTGCAGTTCCTTGGCTCAAATTGCATTTCCCTCTTCGGTGCATGCGATCCGTGAGGGCGCATTCGAGTTCAGCGGACTGCGGGAGATCGTGATCCCGGATACTGTTAAAACGCTTGAAAACGCGGTCTTTTATTCCTGTAAAGCGCTTGTTCGTGCCGAGATCGGCAATGGCGTGGTTTCGCTTGGAGAAATGGGGCAGTTCGCCGATGTCGGTGTATTCGAAAAATGCGCAGCCCTCAAAAGCGTGACGATCGGAAGCGGCGTAAAGTCGATCGCAAGCCGTGCATTCGAAAATTGCGTACTGCTCACAAGCATCTTCTTCAAGGGATCCCGGGAGGAATGGAAGGCGATCAAAAAAGAGAGCCGTTGGGCACCAAGTACAAATGACTGGGGGATGTCGCAAGACGTTCTCCAGGAGGTCGTCTGTAACAACGGTACGCTTACGGGAACAGATATGAAATAAATACAAAGTTGCTTATGCGCCCCGTCCGTAAAGGACGGGCGCGTCCGCATAAAAATCTCTTTACTTTTTTTGCGGAAGGTGCTATACTCTTGGCATGGAACCGCGTATCATCGCCTTCGACATCGGCGACAGACGGATCGGGATCGCGATCACGGATCCCTTCAACAGCTATGCCATGCCCCTCGAGACCTATTTCCGCACGGGGGATCTCCGCGCGGACGCGGCGGCGCTTGCCGCGGCGGCGGAGCGCGAGGGGGCGGGAAGGATCGTCTGCGGGCTCCCGCTCAATGCGGACGGCACCGAGAGCGTCCAGACGGAGAAGACCCGCCGCTTTCTTTCGGCGCTGCGGGAGGCAACGGCGCTTCCCGTCGTCACGGAGGACGAGCGCTATACGACGCGCGAGGCGAGGCAGGACCTCGTGGCCATGGGCGTGAACGCCAGACGGGATAAGCGCAGAAAGGCGGTCGATTCGCTCGCCGCGGCGTATATCCTTGAGGGATATTTATCGAAAACCAAAAAGGAGAATCAGGATATGAGTATGAAGGAAGAGCGCAACGATTACGAGGACGACAACAACATTGTCGAACTCACCGACGAAGAGGGCAAGACCTATCGCTACGAGCATGTGGGCACCATCGAGTACAAGGGCGAGTGGTACTGCTTCTTCACGCCCGAGAAAGAGGCGGTCGAGCGCGGCGAGGACGACGAGGACGAAGAGGAGGAGGTCGCCATCTTCCACCTTGTGGGCGACGAGGACGACGAGACGCTCGAGACCATCGAGGATGAAGATCTGCTCGATGAACTCTTTGCGGAATTCCTCCGCCAATACGACGAAGAGGGCGAAGAAGACGAAGAGGAGGAATGAGCGGAGCGCCCCGGAGGGCGGTCCGCCGAAACGATATGAACGAACGGTATGAACTCAACAAAAACCTCGCCCAGATGCTGAAGGGCGGGGTGATCATGGATGTCACGACCCCGGAACAGGCGAAGATCGCCGAAGAGGCGGGCGCCTGCGCGGTCATGGCGCTCGAGCGCATCCCCGCGGATATCCGCGCGGCGGGGGGCGTTTCGCGGATGTCCGATCCGAAGATGATCAAGGGCATCCAGAACGCCGTCACCATCCCCGTCATGGCAAAGTGCCGCATCGGGCACATTGCCGAGGCGCAGATCCTCGAGGCGATCGAGATCGACTACATCGACGAGAGCGAGGTGCTCTCGCCCGCGGACGATCGGTACCACATCGATAAGACGCAGTTCAAAGTTCCCTTCGTGTGCGGAGCGCGCGACCTCGGCGAGGCGCTCAGAAGGATTGCGGAGGGCGCTTCCATGATCCGCACCAAGGGCGAGCCCGGCACGGGCGACGTCGTGCAGGCGGTCCGCCACATGCGCCTCATGATGAGCGAGATCCGAAAGGTCGTCTCGATGCGCGAAGACGAGCTCTTCGAAGAGGCGAAGGAGCTCCGCGTTCCGTATGAGCTCGTCAGATATGTGCACGAGAACGGCAAACTCCCCGTCGTCAACTTTGCGGCGGGCGGGGTGGCAACGCCGGCGGACGCCGCGCTCATGATGCAGCTCGGCGCTGAGGGCGTGTTCGTCGGAAGCGGCATTTTCAAGTCGGGGA
>CANROI010000046.1 GCA_947632165.1 uncultured Clostridia bacterium | reverse complement strand
TCATCCACAAGCGCTTTGATCTGCGCACGGACGTTTTTCCCGGCTTCGCCGAGCGCTCCGATTTTTCTCCTCAACTGTTCGATTTTGTCCATTTTAACCTCTTTTCCGAAAAAACTCCAATTTCTACCAAATACTATTTTACACGTCTCTTACACAATTGTCAAGAATTTGGTTGCCCTATTCCCCGCCTTTTTTGCAATCAAAACCGGATGTTGACAAATAATTTTCTATGTATTATAATCAATTGCGGACGGAGGCGATACCATGTACAAAATTCTGATCGTGGAAGACGACGCCGATATCGGCAACTATCTCGAGACTCTTCTGACCGGGGCGGGCTATGAAGCGGTGCGTGCCTATTCGGGCACGGAGGCGCTCCTTCTGACCGAGCGCGGAACGTTCGATCTCATTCTGCTCGACCTCATGCTCCCCGGCGTGAACGGCGAGGAGATCGTGGACCGGATCAAAGATACGCCGATCATCGTCGTCTCGGCGAAGGCGACCGTGGAAGACCGCGTCAGAAATCTGCTCCACGGCGCCGCCGACTTTGTTTCCAAGCCCTTCTCGGGGGAAGAACTGCTCGCCCGCATCACCGTGCAGCTGCGCGCGCCCGCGTCGGGCGGCCTCGTTTACGGCCACATCCGCGTCGATCCGAAGCGCCGCGTCGCCTATGCCGACGAAAAGCCGCTCAAGCTCACGCGCACGGAGTATGAGATCTTGCGCCTGCTCATCTCGAGCCCCAAACGCATTTTCTCGCGCGCGCAGATCGCCGACAGCCTCTCGGAGGGCGACCGCGAGATCTGGGAGACCTCCTTGAGCGTGCACATCCATAATTTGCGCAAAAAGATCTATTCGCAATGCGGGGAAACGTATATCGAAGCGATCTGGGGCATCGGATACCGTTTGGAGACGGAATCGGGGAAATCTTAAGGTGAAGGGAGTTGAACCCGCGACGGTTTTGGGCGGCGGATTTCCGCCTGTTCTGCGTCGGCTCCCTTGGCAATACGTCGCTGTATTCCCTGCGGTCGTCTCCTTGTCCAAACGAAAATCCGCTCGCCCAAAACTGCTATGCACTCCCACGGAGAAATTTTCGAGGGATTTGTGCCGAGGCGGAGGAAGCCTTGCTGGATGCAAGGCGACGATAACGAAACAAAAAGCACCGAAAAGAGTCCGCGGGAGCGTCGTGGGTTCAACTCCCTTCACCTTAACCTTTTCTTAATCTTTTTCCTCTGTTTTTCTTAAATTCCATATGTTATACTATAGGTAAATTTTGACAGGATAAGGAGAAATTCGATGGAATATGTACTTCAGGCATTCGGACTGCGCAAGAGATACCGAAACAACGAAAACGCTTTGGACGGCCTTTCGCTGAACGTACCCAAGGGCTCGATCTACGGATTGGTCGGCCAGAACGGCGCGGGCAAGACGACCTTTTTCCGTCTTGTCACGGGGCTGCAGCCGCCGACGAACGTCCTCTACAGCCATTCCGGCGCCGACAAGGCCGCCGTGCGCATGGTGACGGACGCCGAATACGGCAGCGACGGCTTCTTCACCCTCTTCGGGGCGGACAGCCGCACGAATGAGATCCACAGGGCGCGCGCCCGTATCGGCGCGATCGTGGACTCCCCTTCCTACTATCCCTCGATGACCGCCGTGGAAAATTTGAAGACGGTCGCCCTGCTGCGCCGTAGCTCCGAAAAGCAGATCCCGGAACTGCTCGAGTATGTCGGGCTTGCAGACACCGGCAAAAAGAAGGCGAAGCACTTCTCCCTCGGCATGCGGCAGAGGCTCGGCATCGCCATGGCGCTCGTGGGGCATCCCGACCTTCTCATTTTGGATGAACCCGTCAACGGGCTCGATCCCCGCGGCATCGTGGAGATCCGCGAGCTCATTCTCAAGCTCAACCGCGAGCAAAACGTCACCGTGATCATCTCGAGCCATATTCTGAGCGAACTCTCCCGTTTGGCGACCCACTACGGGTTTGTCCATAAGGGGAAACTCGTCAAGGAACTCACGGAGAATGAGCTCGAGGCGCAATGTAGGAAGAAGATGATGATCACCGTCACCGATACGGACAAGCTCCCCCTCGTGCTCGAACCGCGCGGCGTGGGATATTCGATCCTGAACAAGACGGAGGCGGAGATCTACGACGCCCTGCCCGTTGGCGAGCTCGCCGAAGCGCTCAAAAAACAGGGCGTTTCCCTCCTTGCCAGCAAGGAACAGGATGAAGATCTCGAGACCTACTTCATCAACCTCATCGGAGGTGCAAAATGATCGCCCTCCTGAAATCCGATCTCTATCGCATGATCAAGAGCGCGGGCTTTTACGCGATCCTCATCGTGGAGGCGCTCGGCCTTGCTTTCCTCCTCTCAAGCAATCATGTGCCGGATCAAGACGGAAGTGCCTATGGCGTCTCCATAAATATGTTCGTGATGGGCGCAAACTGGATCTTTATGATCGCTTTCAGCTTCTGGCTCTCGTACATCGTGGGGAACAACTTCCACTCCCGGGTCGTGATCCAGAAATTCACGTCGGGCTACAGCAGAGACAAAATTTTCTTCGCGCAATTTCTCGCCGCCTCCGTCGTCTGCCTCGGCATGTATCTCCTGTTCTATCTTCTCTGCATCATCAGCTGCGCCTGTGCGACAGGCCATTACTATTTCGAGAGCGGAATCAGATTCGACGATAACTCATTGTTTCCGCAGTTTGCCGAGCTCGTCGAGTATGCCGCGGCGGGGATCCCCTCGGTCCTTGCGCTCTGCGCCCTGATCGTCTGCATCCAGATGAACGTTCAGAACCGTACCGCCGCGAACATTCTTACGATGGTCCTCCCCTATCTTGTCATTGCGCTGGAGGTTGTGGCACACGAACTGCCGACGCGCATCGAGTCGGGGAGCGAAGCCGTTGTAAAAGGCATGCAGATCTTTGCATTTGTGCTGCATTTGCTCTCGCTCTTCTTCCTGCCGGCGCCGTATTTTACGCCCTACGACCTCCCGAACATTGTAAGGACAACTTGGAGCACCATTTGGGAGCCCGTCCTGTGCGCGGGCGCGGCACTCATTCTCCTCGCGCTGTGCCTTGGGCTCGGGATCCGGGCATTCCGCAATAAAAATCTTTCTTGAGGTGGAGCCATGAGCGGACTTTTACGCGCTGATTTTTATCGCATCCTCAAAAGCAAGGGGCTGCCCATCATTCTCGGAGGCATTCTGTTCGTCCTAGCCGTGCTCATCGCGGGGAATGTCATCATCACTTGGCTTTCCGAGGACGTATCGGACAATGCCATCTATTACGCCTACTTCATGATCGACTATGCGACGGTCGTGAACCTCGGCTTCATCCTTGCCGTGTGCTTCCTCCTCTCCGGGACTTTGGGCGAGAACTTCACCACCCGCCTGATGCTGCAAAAACTCATCGGGTACCGGCGCTCCAAAGTATATTTCTGCGAACTGCTGACGGCGGTCACGGTGAGCGTTTGCCTATGGGTGCTCCTCTGGGGCGGGATCCTGCTGTGCTGCCTCCCCTATAAGGCCTACGGCGCGCCTCTCTTCGATGAAGGATTGATTGCCCCGGAAACGCTTCAACTGATCCTGCAAGGTACCCTCTTCGACTTTCTTCTCGCCCATGCGGCGGCAGGGCTCCTCTCTGCGGCAGCGCTCGCCTCCCTTCTCGTCTGTCTGAGGCTGAATATGCGCGCCCGGACCGCTTCGGACGTCATCGCCAAGCTCCTGCCCGTTGCGCTCATTGCGATCGGCTTCATCATCATTCTGTTGCAGCAAGCCTACCACCTCAGTACGGATGAAAACGGCCTTGTACTCTACAGCTATGCGGATCTCGACTACCGATTCGTGAACGCGCTCTATTCCCTCACGGTGTTCTTCCCCGTGACGCCCGCCTTTGCGCCACAATGGATGCTCTTGCACCAGTTTGCGCTCCCCATCTGGGGAAACACGGGCGCGGCGGCATACGCCGTCGCCGCGGCGATCCTGATCGCCGTCACCGTCTCTTTGGGGATGCTCCGCTTCCGCAAAATCAACATCGACTGATCGCGTTTGAAAAAAATGCGTGCCCGCCGGAAAGCGGCAGGAGGTGATCAAAATCATACCTATTCTGATTGTTCTGTGCGTCCTTACAGCGCTCGCCGCCGGATTCTTTGCCGTCCGCTACTTCGGCCTCAGATTGAAGCTGAAGCGGCTCACGGCAGAGTATGATCGGCTGCTCCGCGAGGACACAAACGCCCTTCTTCATCTGTCCCCGAACGAGAAGTCGCTCGGGGCGTTTGCCGAGGCGCTCAACCGCGAGCTCGGAACGCTGCGCGATCTGCGGCATACCTATTCCGAGGGGGATAAAAAGGTAAAAGAGGCGGTCATCAACATCTCGCACGACCTCAGAACGCCGCTCGCCGCCATCCGCAGCTATCTCGACCTGCTCTGCGCAAAGCCGCTCACGGAGGAACAGACGGTCTCCGTCGAGGTCATCCGGCGGCGCACGGAGGAGATGTCCGAACTCACCGAGGAGCTCTTCCGCTATGCGATCTCCGCGGGCGAAGAACAGCCCGAACGCTTTGAACCGGTCAATGTGAACAGCTTGCTCGAAGAGACGCTCCTCTCCTTCTACGCGGCCTTCCGCGAGCGGCAGATCACGCCCGTGTGCGCCCTGCCCGCCCATCCCGTGACCCGCCTTGCCGACTGCACCACGCTCAAACGCATCTTTTCCAACCTCATTTCAAACGCGCTGAAATATTCCGAGAAAGACTTCTCCCTCACAATGGACGAAAACGGGGTCATCTGCTTCTCCAACCGTGCGGAAGAGCTCACCCCGATCGACGTGGAGCACCTCTTCGACCGCTATTTCACCGTCAAGAGCAACGCGGGCGCAACGGGGCTCGGGCTCTCCATCGCCAGGCTCCTCGCCGAGCGCGCCGGCTACGAGATCACCGCATCCCATGAGATGGGTATTCTCACGATCTATCTGAAAGTTTAGGCCCGATCGGTATCGGCCGTATAAAGCGCCCCGCCCTACAATGCATTGTAGGGCGGGGCGCCTTCGCATATTTGCGTAATCGCTCATTGCGGAGGGTCATCCGACTTGCGCTTCACTCCTTTTTTCACGATGGAACCGTCCGGCCCCACCACTTCGAGCGTAAATTCGTCCCGCTCCGTCTTCTGTTCCACACGGGTCTCGCGATGGAACTTCTTCGTGAACCAGGCGAGGATCGCGTCCGACTTGCGGTACAGTACCACAAAGAGCACGATGATCAGGATCCCGAGGGCCACCCAGGTCAGGATCCCCCACAAGGTGTTGAACGGGATCAAAGAGATCGAATAGCTGGTGGTGAAGATTGCGAGCACGCGGGAAATCACGATCACCGCGAGGAAAAACCAGAGGGACATGCTTGAAAAACCCGCGACGAAGCACAGGACGTCGTCCGGGAAGACGGGCAGAAGAAACATCGCCGTGAGAAGGAGTTTATCCTTCCCCTTGATCTTTTTGAGCCATTTATCGAGGGTCTCCCGACCGATCATCCAGGCGACCACTCGATAGCCCGCATATCTCCCGACGAGAAAAGCGGTCAAAGAACCCAGCACAATGCCGAGCAGGCTCAACAGGCTCCCCACGAGCGGACCGAAGAGCGCCGCGCCCGCCACGACGGTGACGGTGCTCGGAATGGGCAGGATCACGACCTGCAGGAACTGCAACAGCACAAACAGCGCGCCCATCCATACGCCCGCGCGCTTGAGATAGTTTTCGAGGCTCTCCTTATCCTGTGCGATCTCCATGAAGCCCGTCTTGAGGAGAACATACAGGATGACGGCGCAAAAGATCAGCAGGACATAGGCGATGACGCAGAATTTGTAGAGCGTCTCCTTCCCGCGGAGATAAAAGACGATATCTGCGACCAGCAGCCCCGCGTTGATCAGCGAGCCGCCGATGAGCGCGGTGAGATAGAGCCATTCTGCCCATTCTTCGCGGAATTGGAAAAGGCAGAGCAAGAGGAATACTTCAAGGGCGATCGCCGCAAGCGATATACCGATGATATGAATGATTTTTGCCCCTCTTTTCACCTTCTCCTCCTCCGAACGGGTATGACAGTACGGTACGATTTTATTATATGGAGATTTGCGCGATTTATAAGTTCCGTCTCAGGACGCCTACAGATCTTCCGCGGCGCGGACGGCGGCGATCGCTTGCCGCGCGAGCTGATCGCAGCGGTTGTTGAGTGCGTTATCCGCATGTCCCTTCACTTTATGAAAAGTGACTTCATGCACGCGCGTGAGCGCAAGCAGACGCTTCCACAGGTCGTCGTTCAGAACGGGCTTTTTGTCCGCTTTGCGCCAGCCGGACTTCTCCCAGGAATACACCCAACCTTCGAGAAATCCGTTCACGGTATAGGAAGAATCGCTGAAGACGTCGACTTTGCAGGGGTATTTCAAACGCTCGAGCCCGCAGATCACCGCCATGAGCTCCATGCGGTTATTGGTCGTCTCGGCCTCGCCGCCGGAGAGCTCCCGCTCATGCTCGCCGAAAATCAGGACCGCCCCCCAGCCGCCCGCCCCCGGATTCCCGGAGCACGCGCCGTCCGTATAGAGCGTCACCTGTTTGCGTTCTTCCATAGATTGCCTCACAATGCTTTCTACAATCTATTTTACCGATTTTATCACATTTTGCAAGAGTTTCGGCTCAAAAAGGAAAAAATATCCGCGGAAAAAATCCGCGGATATTTCTTTTACTGCTCCAACAGGCCGGCCGTACGAAGATTGGCAAGCAACTCATTATACGAGGTCGCCAGATCTACGAGGGAGACGGTTCCGGGAACGACGTCGGCGACGGCCGCTGCGGGCGTCACAGTCCCCACGGGACCTGCAGGTCCCTGCGGCCCCGTTTCGCCCGTGGGACCCGTAGGACCGACTTCGCCCTGCGGCCCCGTTTCGCCCGTGGGGCCTGTTGCGCCCGTTCCTTATGGGAAATCGGAAGTGGGTATTTTCGGGCATCCCGACGGGCCCCGCATTGGCATTTCAACGACAAGAAGGAGCCCGAACTCTGGGCCTGACCGCAAGTAAGTCCCGAATACGTATCTACCCCCGGGAGCGGTCATGACTGTTCAGATAGGTTCGCCCGTGATCCCGCCGGGATCCGAGACGGTTGGAGCCGCGCATCGATAGTGGATATGGATCTCCCGCTCGGCCTCTTGCCTGCCGCCGACCGTAATATGGTCGAGCAGTTGCAGGCACATTTCCCGCGTCAGGCTTTCGCATCTGCGATAACGTTTTAATTTTTCCAAATATGTCCCCGCGTCCGTTTCATCGGATCCGACCGTCTCAAGCGCTTCGATCCGCTCCGAAACGGACTTTTTTTCCTCAAGATAGGTTTCGCACAGACTTTGGCAGACGGCCTCGGGCATTCCATTCAAGACCTTCTCTTCAAATGCGGCGCGGATCAGTTGTTCCAATTCCGCAAGCCGCGCTTTCTGCGCCTTCAACGCTACTTCGACCGCCGATCTGCCCGAAGCCTTTTCCCGCGCCCGCAGAAATCGCTCCTTCACCTTTGCCTCATCGAACTCCGGCAGCGTCAATAGCGCCCGAATATCGCCCAAAACGACGGCTTCGATCTGCTTTTCGGAGATATAGTGGGAAGTGCAATGCCGGTTTCCGAGATCTTTATAGGTCCTGCAGACAAACCCGTACTCTCCCTTCCCGGAGCGCTGCAATTTGAATTTGTTCCCGCAATCGGGGCAGATGAGGAACCCGCTCAGCGCATGCGTCCGTTTCCGTTGATCTGCCCTCCCACGGGGAGCCGAGCGGTTCACCGTCCGAACCTTTTCCCAGATCTCACGGCTGATGATCGGCGCATGCGCGCCCTCCTTTATGATCCAATCACTCTCGGGGATCCGGATGATTTGATGATTCTTGTAGGAGACGCCGGTCGTCTTATGCTGGATCGTCCTACCGAGATAGGTGGGATTGGTCAGGATCCATGCGACCGTTCTCGCGCTCCAGAGCGCGCCGCAGTGCCTGTTCCATTTGCTCCCGTCCGTCTTGGTATAATAGGTTGCGGGATTGGGGATCCCTTCGTCCGATAGTGTCTTTGCGATCGCCCTGAAGGAGGCGCCCTGAAGACGCAGATCATAGATGCGCCGCACCACCTTTGCCGCCTCTTCGTCGATCACGGCGGTGCGCTTATCGTCGTTTCCCGCCTTGTACCCGTAGGGATACCTCCAGCTTATATACCTCCCCGCGCGCATACTTGCCTCGAACACCGCACGGATCTTTCTGCTCGTATTCGCGGCGTGCCACTCGTTGAACACGTTCATGATCGGCATCATATCCATCGCCGTCGAACTCCGATCCGCCGTGTCTATGTTGTCGTTGAGCGCAATGAAGCGAACGCCGTAGGCGGGAAAAATGTAGTCGAGATACTGCCCAACCTGGATATAGTTCCTGCCGAAGCGCGACAGATCTTTGACGAGAATCGTAGAGATCCTCCCCTCTTTTGCGTCGTCGAGCAGACGCTTGACGGCGGGGCGGTTGAAATCCGTCCCCGAGTATCCGTCGTCCACATATTCCTCCGCGATCGGAAGATCATGCTCGTTCGCATAGCTCTGCAGGATGATCCGCTGATGCTCGATCGACATCGATTCGCCGGCCTTGTCATCGTCGCGGCTGAGCCGCATATAGATCCCGATCCCCGGTTGAAACTGTTTTAACAACGCCGCTCCCCTGCCCGAGTGGGCCGAAATTTTTCTATGCCCCTATAGGCCCATTTCTCTGCGCGCCCGATCCTCCGCAAGCTCTGCAACCACTTCGTCCATGCTCCGCTCGCCTTCAAAGTGCCGCACGATCAAAAAACGCTTTCCGCCGATCTCGCAGTTACTGCGCCATATTTTGTCCGTAGGGAGCGCG
>CANROI010000045.1 GCA_947632165.1 uncultured Clostridia bacterium | reverse complement strand
ATTCACGCTGCACGAACTTGCGGACGGGTACGCCGTCTTTCAGAACGGCGGCGTCTTCCACCCCTCGGGGTTCATCCGCCGCGTGGAGGACGCCGGCGGCAAGGTCCTCTTCGAGCGAAAACCCGCCGCAAAGAGTGTGTTTTCGCCCGAGACGGCCTACCTCGTCAACGACATGCTCAGGACCGCGGCGCGCGAGGGAACGGCAAAGAAGCTGCGTAGCCTCCCCTTCGAAGTGTGCGCCAAGACGGGCACGGGCGGCGGCGCGGACGGCAACACCGACGCCTATACCGTCGCCTATACGAGCGAAGATCTCGTCGCCGTCTGGCTCGGGAACCGCGACAATTCGCCGATCGCGGCGACCGGGGGAGGCGCGCCCGCGGACATCGCGCTCGGGGTCATGCGCGCCCTCTATAAAGGACATTCCCCCGCTCCCTTTGCTCCCTGCGAGGGCGTGACGGAGGCGGCGCTCGACCGCGAGGAATACGAGAAACATCACCGGCTCCTGCTCGCCGACCCCATCTCGCCCGACTGCCTTGCTCTGCACGAGCTCTTCAAAAAGAGCGCTCTGCCCGAGGGCGTGAGCGACAAGTTCTCCGCTCCGAAAATCGAAAAACCGCTCATTTTTGTGAAAAATGGGGCGGTAGAGATAATACTATGTCAGACAGAGTACTATGATTACACGGTAAAACGCGAATGTGACGGTGAAATTTCGCTTCTTTACAGCGGAAAATTCCGAAAAGAGCTGTTCGACAACTCGGTGCGCGCCGGAAAAACGTATACCTACACCGTCATCCCCTCTTACTGCGGGATCGAGGGCGAGCCCGTCGTTCTCCCCTCCGTCACGGTCGGAAAATCGGAAAAACTTCCCGACAATTGGTGGGAATAGCGCGGCGGACCTGCGGTCCGCCGCGCCGAAATTTCCCAACGGAAAAGGCGCGGCAACCATGCCGCGCCCGATCCTCTTTGAGCGGCCGTCCCCTGTGGGAAGGCCCTCTCTTGTCGGTTCAGTTCGCCCACTCGTAATGGCAGTCGGAATACTGTGTGGGGGGCATCGTTTCGCCCTCGCCGACGTAGATCGTATTCAAGACCTTACCATCCTTGTTGACAACCTTGTAGGAACCCGTCTTGGGACAGGTATCGCCGCAATTCAATCTCATGATTATCACCTCCGACAAGGTTATTATGGGTAACTCCGCGCGTTTTATGCGCGCCCCGGGTCAAATGATTTTTGCGGCATACAGCCACAGGCAGACCGCCGCAAGCAGGAGCAGATAGACCGAAAACTTCCCGTACCTCGCCCGCACGACCGCCCGCTCCATCCATCTGACGGCGAAAAAGCCGGAGATCAGGGCGGCGAGCATTCCAAGGAGCATGCCGGCGATCTCCGTTCCGCCGGGCGCAAACGCACCGGCTCCCGGAGAGAGGACGTCCTTGAACTCCACCAGCGCGCTCCCGAGGATCACGGGAATGCTCATGAGAAAGGAGAACTCGGCGACCTCCGCCCGCTTCCCTCCCGCGATCGTGCCCGCTGCCACGGTCGAACCGCTCCGCGAGATCCCCGGGAAGAGCGCGACCGCCTGTATGAGCCCCATCGCCGCGGCATGGGCGGCTCCGACCGGCTTGCCCTCGCCCCTCTTCCGCGCGCAGCCCTCCGCGGCGCAGAGGAGCACCGCCGTCAGCAAAAAACAGAGGGCGAGGAGCGGAAGGCCGTATTCGCCCGAAAACAGGGCGTCGATCGGCCCGTGGAAGAGGACGCCGACCGCGCCCGCGGGAACGGTCGCAAGCCCCAGCAGGAGCAGTTTTTTGCAGGGCGGGCGGAAGAGCGCAAAAAGCTGTTTGCGGAAGACGAAGATCACCGCAAACAGCGTTCCGATGTGAAACATGACGTTGACGAAGGTCATGCTCACGCCGAGGTCATAATGCAGCAGGCGCTGCAACAGCAAAAGATGCCCGCTTGAAGAAACGGGCAGGAACTCTGTGAGTCCCTGCACCGTGCCGAGTAAAATCGATTTGAAGATGAATCCGAGATCCATGCGCGCTCCCTTCGGAAGCGCCGCTTTTCATCAGGTCTCGATGAGGTTCTGCCAACGCTTCTCGTAGACGGTGACGCAGGTATCGTTATCGAAGGAATTGATGATGGTCGATCTGCGGTCGGTGGAGAAGCTGCTCAGATTCTCCGCCCTCAACGCTTCGTAATAGAGGTTGGAGAAGGTGCCCTCCACTTCGATCTCGTCCCAATTGAATTCATAGGGCGTTGCGTTGCCAGCATAGGAGAAGGTGCAGAACATGATGTGCCAGCCGAATTCGGAGGGCGCCACCGTGATGGTCCCCGCGCCGCCGCGGACGGCCACCTGCGCCGCATATTCGAACTCCTTGACGAATTCGGTGTTGTTGGGAGTGACCGCATAGCCGAGATAACTGTTGAGTCCCGCCGTATCGGTATTATACGCAAAGGACAGCTCGTTTATGACGGAGAATGCCGTATTTTCGGTCGATCCCTTCAGGAAGATCTTGTTCGCGTCGAAGGAAGAGAGCTGGCTGATGTTGGCGGTGTAGTAGAGGAACTTGGAATAGTCGACGACCTTGGCGCCGTTCTGCTCCTTGTAGTATTCCGTCCAATCCCTGTCGTAGTAGGCGGAGCCTTCGCCGTTGTTGTAGGTCTTCCCGGTCAGGTCGAGCCCCGCAAAGTTGAGGTAGCTCTCCATTTCGGCGAGGAACCCGTCGATCGTGAGCTTGTTGGGACGGAAGGCGTATTCGGTATCGCCGTCTTCATTCTCGGTCTTGAGGACCTTGCCGTTGAAGGTGTACTTGCCGTAGTAGTTCTTGAGGGGCTCGTACTGCGCTTCGCCCTCTTCGACGGAGGACTTGTTCAGGTTGTTCTCGAAGAAGAGGTAGTTTCTCGCATCCGATCCGCCCGTATAGGCCTTGTCCGATGCCTGTGCCTCGAAGGCATAGTCCGAATCGAACCAATCGGTGCGCTGGTCGGTGGCGGTGAGGTCGCGGAGCAACGCCGCGCGGGTCATGAACTTGTTGCCGAAATCATCGTCGCCGCTCATGCTGCTGTCTGCGGGCGAATCGGTGAGTTCCTGCGACTGCAGCGTGCTGAAGGGCAGCAGGATGTTGATGACAAAGCCGTATGCGTCGGGCGCATAGAATACATAGTTGGAGTCGGACACGCTGTCGAGCGCGCTCTCGAGGGAAGCGGTGTCGGAATCGAACTTCTTCTTCTGGGTCTCGAGCGTCTTTTCGAACTTCTCCGTGCGGATCCACTCTTCGGAGACGTTCTTGTTCGCCTCTTCTTCGAGCGCGTCTTCGAGCTTGGAGATGACCGCGCTCTCATATTGGCTCTTGCGCTGGTATTGGTAGTAGTTCAGAGAAGTGATGTCGCCCGTGTTCTCCTCCTTGCCGACAAGGCCATAGTTGCCGAGGTTCGCAAGGAAGTTCTTGTATGCGGTCCGGCGGGTCGTGGGCGTGGATTCGTCGATCGTCTCGTAGGTGCCGCAGGCGGACGCGGAGTTGGTGCCCGTGTAGATCTGATAGGCGGGATCGTAGAAGTCCTCATTCGTCGTATCGACGCCGGTGGGCGTCGTGCGGCCGGAGGAGGTGGTGCTCTCGTCGTCGTGGTTGTGCTCATGGTTGTGGTTCTCGAGGGATTCGATGACCTCGGTCTCCTGAGAATCGAGCGTGGCGTTGAGATTGTACTTCACGGTGTATTCCGCGATCGCGATCTCGTCGGGATCGAGGAAGTATGCGAGCCCCGCGATGATCTTCTCCGTGCCCTCTTTGCCGGCGATCGCCGCGTTGTAGCCGCTCTCGGTGTAAGTCCCCTCGATCTCGCCCTTCGCGCTCTGTTCATAGAAGTACATGCGCGCATACTGCAGGAAGATCTGGCGGTTGATGAGGCTCTCGCGGATGAGGTCGTAGACCTGCTCCGCGGTGTATCCGTAGCTGACATAAGTGGGACCGATGCTCGAGTAGTTTGCGACGAGCTCGCTCTTGAGCACATAGGATTCCTCGATGCCGCCGAGATACTGCTTGTACGGCTTATATGCCTCCTCATTTTCGAACACGGCGGACTTGGAGATGTCGATCGTGGCGACCGACTGCGCAAGGTCCACGGCGGGATCGGTGGTGACAAGCGTGCAGCCCGCAAGGCTGCCGCAGGCAATGATCGCGGCGAGGGAAAGAGCCGCCGCTTTTGTCTTTTTGAATTTCATAGATTTTACTCCGAACGATGTTCTTGTTTGCGGAGACCCGTCCCCGCAGTTTCATACCTATCTATTATAACCGCTTTTTTTTCAAATTGCAAATGATTTCGGTGAAAATCAAGCAAAAGTTGCGGCAAATTTCAGAAATTTCGTCATCTGCACCATTGTTTTTCCGCCATCGCCCGCGGCGGGGAATTTCAGCGCGGGCGCACTCGTCATGTCGAGCCCGACGACGCCGCGGTACCGGTCCAGCGCGGCGCTCAATCTTTCGTCCGAAAGCGCGGCGAGTTCGCCGAACTCGAGCGCGCCCCCCTTCGGGCCTGCGACGATCTTTTTCACGCGGAAGCGGGCGGCATAGCTCTTGAGCACCGCGATGACGAGCAGGTTGAGCGTTTCGGGCGGAAGCGGGCCGTATGTCTCCTCCATCGAGACGCAGACCCGCTTATAGTCGGCGGCACTGCGGATCTCGGCGATCTGCTTGTAGCAGTCCATCCTGCCGGCGTTGGATTCGATGTACCGCTCGGGGATGAACGCCGTCGCCTTGATGTCGAGGTCGATCGCCTCCTGCCGCACGCCGGTCAGTTCCTCCTTGAGGATCTTCGCATAGAGCTCGTAGCCGACCTTGTCCATGTGCCCGTGCTGTTCGGCGCCGAGCACGTTGCCCGCGCCGCGGATCTCGAGGTCGCGCATCGCGATCTTGAACCCCGAACCGAGCTCGGTGAACTGCATGAGCGCCTTGAGCCGCTCCGCCGCCGTCTGCGTCATCACCCGCTCGGGCTTGTAGGTAAAATAGGCGTGGGCGAGGCGGGAACTTCTGCCCACCCGCCCGCGGAGCTGGTAGAGTTGGGAGACGCCGAGGCGGTCGGCGTCGATGACGATGAGCGTATTCGCGTTGGGAAGGTCCACCCCGTTCTCGATGATCGTCGTGGTGACGAGGATATCGTATTCCCCGCGGTAGAAGCCGAAGACGCTCTTTTCGAGCACGCTCTTCTCCATTCTGCCGTGCGCCACCGCGATGCGCGCCTCCGGGAGGAACTCGCTCACCCGCTTGGCGAAGGTATGGATGGTCTCCACGCGGTTATAGAGCAAAAATACCTGCCCGCCCCGCGCGATCTCGCGCAGGCAGGCGTCGCGGATGAGCGTCTCCGTCTCTTCGGCGACATAGGTCTGCACGGGGAGGCGGGCGCTCGGCGGGGGCTGGATGGTGGAAATATCCCGGATCCCCGAGAGGGAGAGATGCAGCGTGCGCGGGATGGGCGTCGCCGTCATCGTGAGGCAGTCCACATTGCGCTTCAGGCTCTTGATCTTCTCCTTGTGCTCCACGCCGAAGCGCTGCTCCTCGTCGAGGATGAGCAGCCCGAGATCGCGGAACTTCACGTCTTTGGAGAGGAGGCGGTGCGTGCCGATGAGGAGGTCGATCTCCCCCCGCTCCGTCGCAGCGAGGATGGTCTGCTGCTCCCGCTCCGTGCGGAAACGGTTCAGGCAGGCGATGCGCACGCCGAACTCCTTCATGCGCTCCGTCGCCGTGCGGAAATGCTGCTCGCTGAGCACGGTGGAGGGGCACATCAGGGCGGCCTGCCGGCCGTCGAGCACGCACAGATAGGCGGCGCGCAGGGCGATCTCCGTCTTGCCGAAGCCGACATCCCCGCAGAGGAGCCGGTCCATCACCTTGTCCGAGCACATGTCCGACAGGATCTCGTTCGTTGAGACGGTCTGGTCGGGCGTATCCTCGTAGGGGAACGCCGCCTCGAACTCGTCCATCTCCTCCTCATAGGGCGGAAAGACGTGCCCGCGGCGCTCCTGCCGCTCCGCGTAGAGCGCCTTGAGGTCGATCGCCATCTTTTTGAGGGAGGCGCGGACGCGCGCCTTGACGCGTTCGAACTCCCCTCCCCCGATCTTGGAGAGCGCGGGATCGTCCCCGCCCATATACTTGGAGAGGATATCCATCTGCTCGACGGGGACATAGAGCGTGTCGCCGTCCCTGTATTCGAGCGCGACATATTCCTTGGTGCCGTCGGTCGTCTCGATCTTCTTCATGCCGACGATCTTTCCGACGCCGTAATTTTCATGGACGGCATAGTCGCCGATCTCGGGCGCGAGAAAGAGGTCGCCGCGGCGCTTTCTGACCCGCCGCTCCTTGGCGGCCTTCAGATAGAGGTCCCCCGTTCCGACGACGGCGAGCTTGCATTCATGCAACAAAAACCCTTTTTCGAGGTCGCCGGGAAGCACCGCAACGCCCTTGAACCGCTCCAAACGGTCGGGCAGGGGCAGGGTGGAGACCCCGTTTTCGAGGAGTTCCCCCTTCAGCTTTGCGGCGCGCTCGGCGGTGCCGCACCAGAGCATGACGCGATACCCCGTCTTTTCCCACGCCCTGAGGTCGACGAGCAGATCGGGGAAGGAATTGAGATACCGCCGCGCGGGCGCGGAGGTGAAGTTGCGGATCTTGAGGGGGTTGAAAAAGAAGATCTCCCCCATGAACGTCTGCAGGGCGAGGTTGCGGAAGGCGGGGATGTTCGAGAGGAAGTCCTCCCGCTCCACATATTGGCGGCGGGAAAAGCTCATCGCCTCCCCGCCCCGGTAGAGCTGCGCAAAGCGCTCCTCGTGTTCGCGGTAGAGCCCATCGAGCTTGTCGCGGATGAGCTTGCATTCGTCGAAGACGAGCACCGCGTCCTCGGGCAGGACGGAAAAGAGGTCGCGGGAGTTCTCCAAAAGGGGCAGAACGTAGTCGGGCAGCGTCTCGCCCGCGAGGATCTCGTCGGCGATGCTCCGCATGCGCGAATAGGCGGCGGAATCGGGCGCCGCCTTGAGTTCCCGCTCGAACGCCGCCGCGACCTCCGTAAAATCGTTATGGGTGACGGCGAGGTCGGTCGCCGGGACGATCTCGAGCTCCGAAAGGATGGGCAGACGCTCCGCCGTGACCTCGTCGTACGGCTTGATCGCCTCCACTTCGTCCCCGAAAAAGTCAACGCGGACGGGATGCTCGAGGTTGATCGGCCAGAGGTCGAGGATGTCGCCGCGCAGGGCGAACGCCCCCTTCGCCTCCACTTCGTACTCGCGGGAATACCCCATGATGACGAGCGTTTTCAAAAGGGCGCCGAGCTCCGTCTCCCCGCCGACCGTGAGGCGCACCGTCTCGATCCTCCGGGGCAGGAGCTGGATCGCCGCCTCGATGTCCGCGACGAGCACATCCGCGCCGCTCTGCCACTCATAGAGGGCGTTGATGCGCCGGTAGAGCGCGTCCTTCGAGAGCGCCTTGCGGTAGGTGAGCACCTCGTCCTTTGCCGAAAGAAGCGCACAGCGCTTGCCCGAAAGCGCCGAGATCGCGCTCTGCGCCCGCTGTGCGGAGAGGGCGTCCGCCGTAAAATAGACCACGGGACGGTCGATGAGCGCCGCGATCAGATATTTATGGGCGTCGGAGACCCCGAACACCGCCGTCGGCACGCCGTTTTTGAGATCCGCGCCGAGCAGCGGATAGTCGCCGCCCAAATTTTCAAACGAAAAAAAGCTCATCCGTTATACTTCCCCATCACGAGGTCGAGCGCCTCCCCCCGCGCGAGGGAAACGGCAGCCTCCGCCGCCCGCCTGCAGGCGGAGGCGAAGAGGTCATAGTCCTCCTTCCGCACTTCGGAAAGGACATAGTCGATGAGCGGGATCTCCACCTCGGGATCGCGGATGCCCACGCGCACGCGCGTGAAGTCCGAAAAGCCGAGCTCGGCGATCACCGAACGCATTCCGTTGTGGGTGCCCGCGCTGCCGCTGCCGCGGATGCGGACGTGTCCCTTGGGCAGGTCGTAGTCGTCGTAGAGCACGACGAGCTCGTCCGGCGCGACCTTATACTTCGCGCAGAGCTGCTTCACCGCCCTACCCGACGCATTCATATAGGTCATCGGGCGGGCTATGATCACCTTTTCGCCGCCGAGATAGCCCTCGGCAACGCTCGCCTCGCACTCCTTCTTGCGGAATTTGGCGCCGAGAAGCTCCGCGCAGTCCCCCGCGGCAATAAATCCCATGTTGTGGAACGTCTTTTCGTACTTTTTCTCGGGATTCCCGAGCCCTACAATCAAAAACATAATGTTCTCACTTATAAAAAACCGCCCCGGCGGGCGGCTTTCTCTTGATCAATCGTAGATCTTGCTCATCGGCTTATCGAGATAGACGTTCTCGATCGCCGCGGCGAAGATATCCGCCGTCGTGAGGATCTTCATAATCGGGAGCCTCTTTTCCTCGGGCAGGTAGATGGTATCGAGCATCACGAGTTCGTTGATGGGCGATTTGGAGAGCCGCTCGATCGCGGGGCCGGAGAGCACCGCGTGGGTGCAGCATGCCTTGATCTCCTTCGCGCCCGCGTCCACGAGCGCCTGCGCGCCCTGCACGATCGTACCCGCCGTGTCGATCATATCGTCTACGAGGAGGCAACGCTTGCCCGCTACATTGCCGATGATATTCATCACTTCCATCACGTTCGCCTTGGGACGGCGCTTGTCGATGATCGCCATCTGGCAGCCGAGCCGTTCCGCGACCTTGCGCGAGCGGTTGACCGAGCCGATATCGGGGGAAACGACGATGAAATCATCGCCGAGGCGGTCCGCATAGTAGTTATAGAGGGTGGGGCCGCCGAGGAGGTTGTCCACGGGAATGTTGAAAAAGCCCTGGATCTGCGCCGCATGCAGGTCCATCGTGAGCACTCTGTCCGCGCCCGCGGAGGTGAGGAGGTCTGCGACCAGCTTCGCCGTGATCGGATCGCGCGAGCGGGCCTTTCTGTCCTGACGGGCGTATCCGAAGTAGGGCATTACCGCCGTAACTCTGCCCGCGGAAGCGCGCTTTGCCGCGTCGATCATGATGAGCAGTTCCATGAGATTG